>JAISOY010000042.1 GCA_031275285.1 Bacteroidales bacterium
GAGACATAAACTGTCCAGCAAAGGAAGACTAATAAATATGGAAATAATTTTAACACTTTGACAGAGTTCAAATAAAAGTTAAAATTAGTATAAAAAAGCCGAGAAATAGAAATCTCTCAAAAGAATCAGTTGCTTACGGAATATTCTGTCGCAAGTAAATTTTTCATTTTGTTGACCAACACCTCAACTTGAAAAGGTTTACTGATATATTCGTTCATTCCGGAAGCCAAGCAATGTTCGCGGTCACCGGCTAACGCATTTGCTGTAATTGCGATGATCGGAATAGGTGTAGCCTGGGTTTCGGACTCTATTTCACGTATTTTTTTTGTCGCCTGTATCCCATCCATTATAGGCATCTGAATGTCCATCAATACAATATCGTATTTTTTCTGGGAATACATGTCTAATGCCTCTTGTCCATTATTGGCAACATCAATATTTTTCACCAGTTTTTGAATACTTAATATTACGATTTTCTGGTTGATCAGGTTGTCTTCAACTAAAAGTATATCCGCATCTTTTAGTTCGACATTTGAACCTGAATTGCCGGAATCCGGAATAAATGATGTTACATTTCTTTTTTTATCTTCTTGCTCTGATTGAATGGGTGATGGTTTCCTTTCTTTTACTGCAGATTGTACAATCTTAAAAGGTAATGAAAATCCAAAAATGGTATAATTTTCATCATGACTCTCGCTCAGTTTTCCACCCATCATTTCTACCAGGTGTGATGAAATGGAGTAACTCAACATATTAGCGTTGTCTTCATGTTTAATATCAAAATGATCACTCGTCCTTATTTCAAAACTGACATTGAACGACCGTTCTGTGTCTTGTTTTATTTTATAGGATATGATGATATTGATTTTTTCCGACTTTTTATTTTTAATGATAGCATCAATCAGTGTTAAAAATATTTGTTTTATCTGAATAGGATTGCCTTCAAAGTCATAAAGTGGCTCATCCATATTAGGCTTAAGTGCAATATTATAATCATCACTTTGCCCAACAAATAATTGTACGGTATTTTTTAAAAGAGATTGGAGGTTAAAAGCAACATTGGCAGATTTTGTATCCACAATTTCTGTTGATGTTACTTTGGAAGCAATCATATTTACTACATTTTCCAAAGTGTTTGCCGAAGCCAGGATCGTTTCCATCCAATCTTTCTGTCGATTGGTCAAACTGGTATCATTCAATAGGTTTCCGATGATGACAATATTGTTCAAAGGCGTCCTTATCTGATGGGATAACTGGGAAATGTATTCACTTTTCTCTTGTGCGTCCTTTTGTACATCGGATATTTTGTTGTCACTTTCGGTGATCGCATTTTTGTTGATTATCTGTAAGACTCCTATGCCTACCAGTACTGTGGCAGAGAGGATACAATCGGAAATGATAAGGGAAATACTCCCGGCATCCGGATTGGTCAGGATACCGCATAACAGAAAAACCGGAATAAAGCAGGCAGCTACGACGGTACCTTTTTTGATATCCAAAAAAGATACTGTGATTAATGTGAAAAAAGTACAATGAATCAGGCCGTAGGCAAACTGTCCCAAAAATAAGAACGCAAGGATCAGTACTGCATACAAAAATAAGAATATGTTGAAAAATAGGGGTTTGTAGTATCCGATCTTTTTGGAATAGAAAAACATGGTCAATGTAATGATGCTATATCCGTACAGCATATATGCAATGATGTCCTCTCCCTGAAAAAGAAAGAAACTGCCGAACAACAGGCATAATATCCCAGCAGACAGAAGCAGCATACTCATGAAAACATCACGTGATCTTTCAAACCACGTAATATTTTTGTTCTTTCCTATCTCAAGAGACTTTATAATGTTTTTATACATAAAATTCCATTACCAATTAACATCCTTAACGTGTGTGTATGTTAAAAAATGCCATACTATTTCAGGCAACAAGTATAATCCATATTTTTCAGATTTGAAAAAATATTTTAACAAATCTTTGTAAATACCCGATTAAAAATAAAATACAGAAATCGGATCGTATTTTTTGTTCAAAAAACGAACTTAAACCGTATATTTGTACGGATTTTGTAGAAAAAAGTTCTAGGGAATATCATATTTATGCGAATAAAATATATTATTTGGATTTCATTCCTTTTTATATTATTACCGGCTTTTCTTGTTGTTCAGACAGCTTTTTCACAGGAACTGGTAAAATATACTCCTGATTTTAAATTTAAGGAGGGTATATACCTGAACTTTGAACAAGTCAAAAAAAATAAGCCGACACCTAAATCACGTATTCTGACTTCGGCTGATTATAAAAGCAGTACTTTTTTTGATAAAATTACCGAAGAGAAAACCCTGGTTTATTTTGACGATTTGGGAAATAGCCAGGAAGTTGAAGTAGCTAATATTTGGGGATATTGTAAGAATGGAATAATATATATTAACATAGGTGGTTCTTTTAGCCGGATTACCATTGTCGGAAATATCTCTCATTTTGTAGCCAATATCACCACCTATTCCAACCGCTATAATTCCGGACCTTATGGTTATCCCTACGGATATTCGCCTTATGGTTACTCGCCTTACGGATATTACCCTTATGGCGGTTATTCGCCTAGTTACCGGACGACCGAATTACGGCAATTCTTATTGGATTTCAATACAGGGAAAGTAGTGGAATATGATAATAAAAATGTTGAATTGTTATTGATCCCTGATCCCGAATTACATGATGAATATTCCGGGTTGAGATCAAAAAAGAAGCAACAGCTACGATTCATGTATATACGTAAGTATAACGAAAAACACCCGCTATATATTCCTAAATGATACATATGAGAAGGCTGCCGGAAACCGATTTCTGACTTTATAGAACATTTTCCGTTTTTATCCGTATCATAGAATGATAAATTACAAATCATTAAATGATGAATAGAAAAAGATGGAAAAAAGAAGATGAAGGGTATTTCGTAAAGAGTTATCCGAACCTGCTTCCCGACTTTATGAACACTCCTGTATCCCGATTTATTCAAATGAAGGCACTTATATATACCTTGTTTATATCGTTCTTCCTGTCGGGACCACTTTTTTCACAGGAAGAATATATTCCAACAGAGTCGGAAATCAAGCATTTTGCTAAAACCAGGACAATGATGGTGCTCGAAGAGAATCCGATGTGTGAGTATAATCTTATTTTGAATGATATAGTACCTGACGAATGGAAGATAACTCCTTTTGATTTTATATCATGGAAAAAATTTGAAACGCAGAAAACAGATGCTTCTTTATCCTTTTTATTGATGAACAAAGTGAAATTTGAAAAGGATAAAAGCAATGCGAATTATTTATTCATGAGCCTGGTATTAGGAGGAAAAACGAAAAGTTTGTCCGATATGCCAGATCTATGTTCCGTTCCCCTTGCATATTTTGGGGCAAAAGAAGAAACATACATGTATAAGATCGGCATTTTTCTCCGGTTTATACAGAGTCATATACAGGTAATCACTCAGGACCCGTCTGTCGCAAGCAAGAATATTTTCCAGTATTATAATAAGAATATCCAGAAGCTGGAAGGAAAAACCCTGTACCTGATTGCCGAAGAACTGGCTAAAGATGTGAATACGGAAGCCAAGATAAAAAAGGTATATAGCGGTCCGTTTAAACTGGTAACCCGTGAAGAAATACAACAGGCCATTGCAGACCGGGATCCGGATGTGGTTTTTTTACATAAGGTGGGTCCGGGTAAGCGTCAGAATAATGCCCAATGTTTTAAGATATTGGTCGGAGTGGATGATGCCCAGTTTTACTATTTTGACCACCATAAAATATCCGAAAAATCTCCGGATGGGTTTTTGGCATCTGATTTTAAAAAGTTGTCAAGGAAGAACTAAACTATATTTACTTCCGGCTCTAACCGTATTCCGAATCGCTGGTAAACAGATTCAATAATTTCGTTGGCAAATTCAAGTATTTCCATACCTGTAGCTTTTCCATAGTTGACAAGGATGAGCGGCTGTAATTGATAAGTACCGACATTTCCCTTTTGTTTTCCTTTCCAGCCACATTGTTCGATCAGCCATGCGGCAGAAGTTTTGTACCACTCATCTGATACCGGATATAAAGGGATTTCGTATTCCTGTTTTAACGGTTCCGCTGTTTCGGAAGATATGGTCGGATTTTTAAAAAAGCTTCCGGCATTACCTAGCTCTTTGGGATCAGGGATCTTTTGGTCCCGGATCCCAATAACGGTTTTTCTGGTATTTTCAAGGGTAATTTCGTTGTGATTACTGAATGCTGTTCTTAGTCCGGCATATTTTAAATTCGGGATAAATACTTTGGAAAGCCGGAACAACACGGAAGTAATCAGGTATTTCCCTTTGTTTTGCTTAAAAAAACTGTCCCGATAACCAAATTGACATTGATGATTATCGAACCGGACTATTTTTCCTGTTGATATTTCGATTGTTTCCACTTCTTCGATGATCTCTTTCGCTTCTGTTCCATAGGCACCTATATTCTGTATGGGGCACGCACCAACATTTCCGGGAATTCCTGATAAATTTTCCACGCCTGAAAAATGATGTTGTACACACCATGCTACAAAATCGTCCCAGACTTCACCTGCGTACGCTTTTGCCAGCATATGATCATTTCCTTCTTCTATTATCTCAATGCCTCTGAAAAAAGGCCTTATGACCATTTCACACCGATCGGAAACAAACAGTATATTACTGCCTCCTCCCAGGATCAACCGGTCGGATGTAACCGCCGGTGTATTCATAAAATCACGTAATTCGGAAACATTGTCCGATTCAACATAGGTATCTGCCGTTGCTGTTATTCCGAATGTATTATGTGGGTGTAAATCGATATTTTTTTTGATCTGGAGCATGGTTGGTTATCTGCTTTAATTTAATTACTTAATAAACGTAACATGTTTTTACGTATGGCCCTGAAATATCTTACGCTTCCGTCATAATTATTGAAGTTTAAAATAATCGCATTAACATATTCACGCGCCTTACCGGGATCTTTCTCTTCAAGCATTTTCAATAGCTGGTAATCGTCGATCCCGTCCCTCATGGCTTCAAAACGTATCGAACTGTATAATTTCCTGTATCCGGGATAGATGATGCAATGATCCCCGGCAGGCAGTTTACCCCTGTCACGGGACATATCTTTGGTCAACTGGTCTTTTTCCCAGTAATTCAACCCCCAGTGGAGGTATCCGGTGGCATTGTATTTATAGTTGATCCAGTGTAAATAGCGGGTCTGCAGAAGGGGTAATTCGATAAAACGATTAGCATAATTACCACGGGGCCCAACGCAGGTGTAATACCATATTTCTTTTCCTTCTTTTTGAAGTTGCTGGTAGAAGCTGTAGTCACGGTGGAATACACTCAGTTCGGGGATCCAGACATCGATTGTGCCTGATAATTCCTTTGAAGTCAGCACCGCATCCATAATTTTCACTCCCGGTAAATATTGCCGGACATGATCGCTGATTGCCTTATACGAAGGGGCGTTACCAGCTGTAGGTTCATCTGCTATGTGCTGCATATATTTATCCAACCATCCTTTTTTTTCCAGATGATCCCTGAGTGCCGGCAGGAACTGGGTCAGGAAATTTTGTGTACGTTCGTCTCCGACGGGCAACAGCACGAAACGAATATTGTTTTCAACTCCCTGGGGATTTGGTGATCTCTTTAGTTGACGACTGTCGTCATTATCCGGTAATGGTACTTCAACATAGAAAGGATCATCCCAGGCTCCGGAACGCCAGGCTAAGTGACCTCCTTCTATTCTTTCCAGGGCACCGGCTTTATCAAAGATTTCCGCCTCTTTGTCAAACCGGCTGAAATCGAAACCATACTTGCCGTCTGCATATGTATATTGGGTATGCCATACAGGATAGATCCGGTGAACATTCTGGCGGTGCGAAGCCATTATGTTCGCATGCATTTCTATCAATTCCCAATAAAGGGGTGAATAGATATCTACCTTTTCATTGTTGTTCAGGTAACTTAATGTAACCGGATTAAAATGAGCCGACCAATTGGATATCAGCAAAGGAGAACGGCCTAGTGTTACAGGATAGACCCTGATATAAAATTCTTTTTCCCAGGTTCTTCTTTTCTTGTTGACCTCGCCGGTAATTTTCACATTTCCAGTATAAAGTCCCGGTTGCGTAGATATGTCCGTCGGAACGGAGATCCATAAAGGCTGTACTTCACCGGCTTCAATCGAAAAGGCGGAATCGGTAAATATAGGATCAGGGAAATAGTCGGAAGCCGACCGGATAATATCTTTAGATGGCGGATTATAGGAGCGTCCTACCCTGACATAACCCACCCAGCCGGATTCGACTCCTGTTAGTCCGGCAGTTCCGGAAGAAATCCCGTCTACCGAAATTTGTAGGTTTTTTATATCGGTGAATCCTTTCATGACAATCTGGATGGTGGCTGTTTCGCCTTTGGCGATACTGATGGTATCTACCTCATCATGAAAATAAGTCCGTTCTTTTAATATCTTGTATAAGGGATCTATCTGGTATAGCCGGGCATATTTGTCCTGACAAAAAATATACGAAGGGATATTTGTCAAAAGGAAAAAAAACAGGATGATCTTAATTTTCATTGCTTTGAATAGATACACAATCTGTTGATTTGAGCACTCAGTGCTATTGTTACTTTCTTAAGTTGCATTATTCGAATTTATTACGATCATTAAATACAACGTTAACTTATTTGTATTGCTTACATATGACAAATATACGCTTTTGAATCCATAACTTACCATGTGCCTTGGAATTTGATCTTCGTGGCCGAAACGCTATTTTACCATTTTCTGGTAAATAGTGTCTATCACACATTGTATCTTAAAATAACCTCGGTTGATCGATCTTAAGGCGCTTCATTTCGCGGTCTTTGATGACAGCATCATCGTTTACCGTTCCTATCATAAGCGGCGAATCAGGATAATGATGCTTATGATTGCCCTCTGCTGTCAGGTAATTTCCTTTGATGGCATAACAATAAATGCAGCCGTTGAGGCAGGTCTCATAAGTACCGATATCAATGCTTTCGATGCAATTACATATATTACGTTGGTTCCTGTCCTTTTTGGCCATGATCGGATAACCGATGATCCGTTCGATCAGTTCATGGTCAACACATAATCCGCCCGGGATGCCTAAATGCCGGAGATCTGTCTTAACGGTACAGGTATCCAGTTGAATAGAGTATGCTTCGATGATCTTTCTGAACGAAATAGCCATCTCTTCTGTTTTTTCTTTTTCCAAAGGCCGGATATCGAACTTTTCAACCGCCTTACGGATATGATTGTAATGGTCGATAAAACCCAGCATGCATCTTTCCGTATGGTCACGCAGTGCGTATGCGATCGTTGAAAATGCTTCTTTATGGAAATCAACCGTGTATTTTTCATTGGAGAACAACGGATCGTAACGCCAGACTACCTTTTCCCTACCTATCATATCGGAAAGGGACTTAAACGTATCAATACGTTTTTCTAACGATGGCAGATTTATTTCAATTTCTTTTCCGTATGGGTTGATCGTATACTGAAAATAATATGGATAGTCTTTCAAATGATCCAGCTGACCAAGCATCGGTTTAGGATTCTTTGTCCAGAAGACGATACAGTCCACCACTTCAGGATCAAGCCTTACTCTGCTGAGCATTTTTTTGTCGTATGGGTTGGGTACCAGCAGATACCCCTCTTTTATCCGGCTAAAGAACCACTTTGAATAAAATGCGGGAATGTCTGTTCTGCGGCTTGCGCTGATGATCATATTTTTATCAACTATTTTAGCATTTTCCTTAAAACATAGGATAATGACTTCAGTAGAAATATTTCCTGCAAATTTCATGCATTCTGTTTTCGGTCACTTTTTCATTGTTGGTATTCTGTGGTAACCTTACCTTTTGACAGGTGGTGTTATGCTACGCTGATTCACCAATAAAAGCACAGTTTTTCATTTTTTATAATTTATGGTAAATCGTATATTGTTCATTGAATTTTAAAAATATCCCCGGGTGATCAATTTTTAAGACGCTTCATTTAGCGATCTTACGGATATGATTGTAATGGTCAATAAAACCCAATATTCTATCACCTAAGCTATTTTTAATACATCGAAATACAAATAATTATAGAATAAAATATTTTTACTTGACCAGATTCTCATTTTTATTTTGTATCTTTAACATATTAATATGTGATTGGAATATTAATTCTATAGTAGAGGTTTTTATCGCGAAAACTAACAATATAATAGCTTTTTTAAACTAATTATATAAGTTTACTATTCAATACATTTTGCTAATTGTAAGTATTTTAGATAAGAATAGTATTTCTGTTATTATCATTTATTTCAAAATAAAATTGAATTTCATATATGCTCATTTAATAGAGTAAATGGAAAAATATCATACTAAATAATAAAAACTAACGATTGTGGAAGGATTAGGAATTCTTTGGTCTATCATCATTGGTATCGCAGCAGGTGCAATAGCCGGATGGATAATGAAAGGACGTGGTTTTGGAATAGTTATAAACCTTATTGTCGGTTTAGTCGGCAGTTTACTTGGTGGGTGGATATACAGACTATTAGGGATAGGTAGTGGAGGTATATTAGGTACTTTACTGATGTCAGTAATAGGTGCGGTAGTGTTGCTTTGGATAATTTCTTTATTCAAAAAAAAGTCTTAAATATTCAAATAACTAAAAAGATTCGTCTTATGAAGAATGGTGTAATGATGCAGTATTTCGAATGGAATCTGCCAAACGATGGAAATTTCTGGAAACAATTAAAAGAAGATGCAAAACATTTAAGTGAAATCGGCGTTACCTCAGTATGGATTCCGCCTGCGTATAAAGCCGACGAACAACAGGATGAAGGATATGCAACATATGACCTGTTCGATTTAGGTGAATTCGATCAAAAAGGCACTATTCGTACTAAATACGGAACAAAACAGGAACTGATTGATGCAATTGACGAACTTCATAAATACCAGATATCTGTCTATCTGGATACCGTTATGAACCATAAGGCAGGAGGTGAATATACGGAAAAGTTTTTTGCTCAGGAAGTAGATTTCAATGATCGCACAAAAACAATTAGCGATCCGTATGAAATAGAAGCGTACACGGGCTTTAATTTCCCCGGACGAGATAATAAATATTCGGATTTTAAGTGGCATTGGTATCATTTCTCCGGAACTGATTACAATGCGGCAAACAAGAAAACAGCCATATACCGGATTTTAGGAGAAGGGAAAGACTGGAGTAAGGCAGTAGATAATGAAAACTTCAATTATGACTACCTGATGTTTAATGATATTGATCTTGATCATCCCGAAGTAGTAGTAGAATTAGGCAGATGGGGGCGATGGGTCTCTACAGAGCTTAATCTGGATGGAATGCGTTTAGACGCCATCAAACATATGGATGCTAATTTTCTTAAAAAATTTCTCGATGAAGTACGTTCCGAACGGGGGGATAACTTTTTCGCGGTAGGCGAATATTGGAAAGAAGATTTTGATGCTTTACAGGAATACCTGGATATAACGGGCCATAGTCTTAATTTATTTGATGTTCCGCTGCATTATAAATTTTTTCAGGCTTCGCAACAAGGACGTGATTTTGATTTAACAAATCTGCCTGACGGTACGTTGGTAGCACAACTTCCGGAAAACGCTGTTACATTTGTCGACAATCATGACTCTCAACGTGGCAGTTCACTCGAATCACAAATAAAATCATGGTTTAAACCGTTAGCATATGGGATTATATTGTTGATGGAAAAAGGGTATCCATGCATCTTTTACGGAGACTATTACCGTATGAAAGATGTTGAATCGCCCCACCGTAAAATTCTTGATATTTTGTTGGATACACGTGCGAAATATGCATTCGGCAAACAGAATTATTATTTCGACCATCCAAATACGGTTGGTTTTACCCGCGAAGGTGATGATATACGGGAAAATTCAGGATTGGCGCTACTTGTTTCAAATGGTGAAGATGGCGACAAAGTGATGTATGTGGGGAAACACCATAAAGGTGAAACCTGGCATGAAATAACCGGAAGCATCGGGGAGGAAACCACCATAGATGAAGATGGAAATGCCCGGTTCAAAGTACATGGTGGAAAACTTGCAGTTTGGGTAAAAAAATAAAATACAGATAATATTATGGATTTATATTCAGGACTGCCTTATTGGATAGCAAAGAACCCGCTTTATAACTATTTCAATCCGCTGAAGTCTGATCACTCTGCCGATGTCGTTATCATTGGAGCGGGCATAACAGGGGCTTTGGTGGCGAATGAGTTATGTACAGCTGGTATCAAATGTACGATAATAGATAAACGCAGTATCACTACAGGTAGCTCTACGGCAAGTACTGCATTGTTGCAATACGAGATAGATACACCGTTGTGCGAAATGGTGGAGATGATAGGAGAGGACGCATCAGTGATGGCTTATCGGGCCTGTCTTCAGTCGATAACCGATATTGAAAATGTTTTCAAATCTATTGGTTTTAATCCTGATTTTGAAAGAGTCCCCAGTATTTATTATGCCAGTAATAAGAAGGGGAAAAAACTTATAGAGAAAGAATACGAGATAAGAAAGAAGCATAAATTACCGGTCAATTTCTTAAATAAGAAGGAGTTGCTTAATAAATATGGGATTAAGGCATCAGGATGCCTTGAGAATAACGTATCGGCACAGATAGATGCCTATAAAGCAGCTACTCATCTCATAGACTATCACATGAATAAAAAAGACCTGACTGTTTTTACGCATACAGAGGTTGATAAATGCTCAGAGACATCAAAAGGTTATGAGTTAATTACTACAGATGGGAAAAAAATCAAGTGTAAGAATGTAGTCATTGCTGCCGGTTTTGAAGCCGGAAGATTCCTGCCTGAACCAGTAATGAAACTGACGTCGACATATGCAATTATATCACAACCGGTAGACGAGAAATATATATGGCATAAGCGAAGCCTCATTTGGGAAACCAAAGAACCATATCTGTATATCCGTACCGATAATAAGAATCGGATCATAGTAGGAGGAGAAGACGAAGAATTTAAGGATCCTGTAAAAAGGGATCGGTTATTAAGAAAGAAAGTTGCAGTATTAGAAAGAAAAATAAAGAAACTGTTTCCTCATATCCCGTTCAAAACGGATATGGCATGGTGTGGAACATTCAGTTCGACGAAAGACGGATTACCTTATATCGGAAGCCTGCCGGGTAAAGAAAGAATGTTTTATGCACTGGGGTATGGGGGAAATGGGATAACATTCAGCATGATCGCTGCACAGCTTATAAGGAATAAACTGGAAGGGATTAAAGACGAAAGAGAAACAGTCTTTGGATTTTGCAGGGGAGGAAGGACGTAAAGGATTGTGGGTTGATAAAAATGAAAATATATGGAAAAAAGGCAGGATGGCTATCCAAAACAAATTCAGGAATATTAACGGCATGATTGTTTTTGACAGACAGCGTTACGTGCCGATTATTAACCCGGTAAATTATCGATAAAAAAGTTGATTGAACAATATACCTCCTGGAACGTTATATTAACAGATAACGTATACACTGAACGATTTACTACCAGGTCAAAAGTAAAGCCCCTGAAAAAGGGGCTTTTTGTTTATTTGAATATGAATGTTTCACTGAAACTTTTGAATGGTTGGTTCTTTGTTTAAACCATCATAGATCTACAAGAGCCGTAAACCTAATAATACGCCTTGTAATATTTATTATTGATATTTTTGTTAAACGGAAACCAACATTTACGCCTGTTTTGATATTTTTATTTCCATTTGATATAAATATTTGTTTAAGATATTTGTTTACTCTTTATCTTTGTATCAGGAGGGAGTTTAATGATAAGCAAAAGAAAGTCAGGCATTGAGATCTTTTCAATGTCAGTTGACACAAAATTTTTATTGCCTTTATTCGAGGGGTTAAAGGCGGGGTTTCCGTCACCGGCGGCAGACTATATTGATGTAGCGATCGACTTAAATAAGGAGTTGATCAAACATCCTGCATCTACATTTTTAGGAAGAGTTTCAGGAGACAGCATGAAAGATGCCAACCTGGATGATGGCGATTTACTTGTTATAGATAAATCCATCCGTCCGGCTCATGGTATGATGGCAGTATGTTTTCTGGATGGGGAATTCACAATCAAGTACATAAAGATAGATGGTGAAAACATCTTACTTGTTCCGGCAAATGATGCCTATGATCCGATACTGGTAACACAGGACGATAATTTTGTTGTTTGGGGCATAGTGACAAGTATCATCAAAAAGCCAAAGGAGTTGGATGATGTTCGGGCTGGTTGATGGTAATAACTTCTTTGTAAGTTGCCAACGTGTATTCAGGCCGGACCTGAACGGGCGACCTGTCATCGTGCTTTCAAACAATGACGGTTGCGCCATCGCCCGGAGCAATGAAGCGAAAGCTTTAGGCATCAGAATGGGCGACCCGGCATTCAAGATCAGGGATATCATCAGAAAATATGATGTTGTTGTGTTTTCAAGCGCTTACTCATTATACGGTGATATGTCAGCGCGAATGATGATGATGTTTCAGTCTTATGTTCCTGAAATTGAGATATACAGCATTGATGAGGCCTTTCTGAACTTCTCCGGGATGGAACATTTCAACCTGAAAGAATACGGATCTCTGATCGTTCAGGAAACGACCAGGGGAACCGGTATTCCGGTCAGTCTAGGAATAGCACCGACAAAGACACTCGCCAAAGTAGCCAACAGGTTTGCCAAGAAGATTAAAGAATACAAGGGCTTATGTATTATTGACAGCGAAGAGAAGCGGATCAAAGCATTACAAATGACAGAAATAAGTGATGTATGGGGCATAGGCAGAAGATATTCGATCAGGTTAAATAAAATCGGCGTAAAAACAGCTTTGGATTTTGTCTGTCTTCCCCGGGCATGGGTGAGAAAGAATATGACCGTTGTTGGTGAAAAGACATGGTGTGAGTTACGTGGGGAACCATGTATTGACATGGAATTGATCCAAACGGACAAGAAACAGATCTGTACTTCGAGATCATTCGGGAAACTTGCGGAAAACCTTGATGATATAAGCGAAGCCGTTGCTTCTCATGCTGCTTCCTGTGCAAGGAAATTAAGGGATCAGAAATCTGTAGCTGTTTCCCTGATGGTTTTCATTCATACGAATAATTTTCGGCCGGATCTGCCGCAGTACTTTAAAAATATAGTTATAGAGTTACCGGTACCGACCAATAGCAGCATTGAAATCGTTCATTACGCTTTGATAGGATTAAAACGTATATTTGCATCCGGCTACCGGTATAAGAAAGCAGGTGTCATTATCACAGAGATAACAAAAGAAAGTGCGGTTCAAGGGAATCTGTTCGATAGTCTCGATCGTACAAAACATAGGAAATTAATGGAAGCAGCAGACAAGGTAACAGACCGTTATGGAAAACAATATTTAAAATTGGGATCCCAGGGATCCGGGAACAATAAGGTCATCAACATGAATCAAAATCTTCTTTCCCCTTCGTTTTCCTCCCGGATATCCGATATAATCACAGTAAAAGTATAATTATGTGTTTTCATAATTCAATGGGCAAAAAAGCACAGGAAGTTGCAGCCCGTTATGGACGAAAGTCAGACGTAATAGAGGTATACAAAGAAATTTTAGAAGAAAAATACCATATTTCCGCATTCACCAATCCGGATTGTGCAGTTGTTACAGATGATCCGGAATTACAAATCATGAAATGGGGGTTGATCCCCTTCTGGTCAAAGGATGAAAAAAATGCATCCGGGATCAGGAAAATAACTTACAACGCAAGATCGGAAACCATCTTTCAAAAACCTTCTTTCCGTAACCCGATCATGTCGAAACGTTGTATTGTCCCTTCAACCGGATATTTTGAATATCATCATGAAGGGAAGGAAACAACCCCTTATTATATTTTTCTTAAAACAGAGGAGATATTTTCGTTGGGTGGCATTTATGATATCTGGCATGACAAAGAAACGGGAGAAACGCTTCATACATTTTCCATTATCACAACAGATGCGAATGAATTCACCGGGAAGATACACAACGGAGGGAAAAATCCGTACAGGATGCCTTTAATTCTAGATATGGCAGATGAAGAAAAGTGGATCGGTCCCGGTTTGCTAAACGAAGAAATAAACAAACTGATGAAACCTTTCCCGGTCGACCGGATGGATGCTTATCCTGTGAATAGGAATTTTACAAAGATGAACCCATTTGATAAAAGAGTGTTGGAGTCGATATAGCCGTTTGCTTATAAAAAGAACATCAACGATCAAATAGAAAAAAGGTGCGTCAATATCTTGGTTTTGACACACCTTCTTTTTACCAAACACTTGATGATGTGTTTATTTATTCAGAATCACTTTTCTGGTTTCGTGCTTACCGTTTTTATAGATAATCCTTACAACATACAAACCGTTGGGTTGGTCCTTTAAATGAAATTCTTCTATGTTTGAAAAAGGTGACTTTTTGACTAAGAGAAGGCCTGAAGGACTAAATATTTCATAATAAAGTATATCAAGAAAAACATCACTGATATCAATTTTAATCAGATCCTTAGTAGGGTTAGGAAATACAGAGATTTTTCCTTCTGGTTCAGATATAATTACCTGTTCATGATCAACTGAGAATCTTGTTGGTTGGCATCTTCTCGGAAAATCCGGACATTTTAACATTTTAGTTGAAAATCTTGCACCATTTTGTATATGTGTTCCAGGGGTTAACTTAATGGATTTATATGCAGATAATTCATGATCTCTTACAGATGTGAAGGTAACATTATCTACTATTAAATGTCCTCCTATTGGTGGATAATGTTGATCGGTTATTGTTACTTCTTCCTCACAATCAATAACTTCAACCGTCATTTCTTCTTTCGATCCAGACGTATATTTCTGCTCTTTAAGAGGATAGCTATATGTTCCATCCTCATTTTCATCATAACTTCCTCTATATATAGTTGCACCAATTTTGTAAATACCTTCATTATTAAGGCTGAAACAATGAGAAGAAGGCAAATAATAATAAGCCGGATAAGGTAAATTACCGGCCATTGGACCAGGTTCATATTCTAAAATATTAAAGGTTTCCGTTTTTCCACTGCTCCATACAACTCTTTTAATTCCCCAATTGCTTCCATCACGTTCATATAAAGCATTTTGTGATATTTGAAGTGTAGCTCCTTTTGGGAATATTACCTGATGTAGTGGAGTATTTTCTTGCTTCAGATGAATGCGAAGACCAAATTTGGGAATTGCTGTAAGTCCTGTAATAATAGTTGATTGCATTCCGTTTGCATCCATAACATAAATAGTACATCTATGTATTCCTGGGTTGGGGAAATTAACAGGACCAACCTGAATATGTCCTGTAGAATTTGTTCCGGAAAAATTATAACATTTTGGATCTCCATATTTATATGCCCATGTTTCATTCCAGTTTTTATTAATCCAAACCCACCATTGATATGGAGGTGCTCCGGCAATATCAAGATTTATCCATGCATTTTCTCCTGTATATATTTTTTCAGGAAGCACATTTACATAAACAGGTAGTTCATTATCGAATACCGGTTGACTCGATGGAGCATGAGGACCTAAGTAATTTACGAGACCTCCATCTAATACTGCTTTTGAAAATTTGCCATAAAAGTCGGGTCCGTTATTTTGACAAGATGAACTACCTCCTGTAAGGATGCCTATGAGATCATGGTAGCTATTAAATAATGGAGATCCTGATGAACCACCTTCTGTAATACCTGTGTCCCAAAAAATCCTCCAATGATTATCAGCAGCACATGTGAATTTTTCAGAAACAAATTGTCCTGATACAGGAGCTATTCTTGATTTGGATATTTTTTTTACATCACCTTTAGGATGATGAATGGTTACGGTATTTAGGGTTCTTTCATCCATTTCGTTGGTCCCCCACCCTGCATATGAAACATTGTATTTTGAGATGTCATAAACAGATCCCTTAAGCTGTAATAATAAATAATCAGTATTTCTACTTTTTGCATCCCTTGAAACAATTGTTGCTCCGGCCACTGATTTTGTACGACTATTTGAGATATCAGAACCATTGCTGAGACAACTACTTGCATCATGTCCGAAAAGAAAAACCCAATTGTTTATATTGGAATAAATGCTTTGATTTCCCACCATATCTTCATAGCAATGGTTAGCTGTAAGAAAATAAGGTTTGTCATCCGGCTGATAACCTGAATATTTATTTATCAAGGTTCCCGAGCAGATCCCGTAATAATTGCTTCCACTTTGTTTTAACAGGATTATAGCGACTGATCTGATCTCTTTTGCCCATTCTCCTCCTGATTCACATGCAGCATTTACATTACAGGAAGCAGCTCCTTCAGAGCTAAACGGGCCTTTTCTAAAACAATTATCAAAAATATATACTACATTACTTAAGGATAATCTGGGTTGTTCATCAAGTCCATTTGGAACAAATAATTCAATATAGATAACATTACCATTTATATGTTGAGTTATGAATTCATTATCATCACGGTTATTTTTATAAGTAAATGCGCCTAGATACATATCTTTCTCTTCATTATAAAAGAAAAGCTGACATCCCTTAGGTAAATAAAAATCATCAAAAAGAAATTGAAATCCTTCCGAATCATTAGATGCTATTTCTAATAACCATATACTACCATTATCAACACTAATTTGCTGAGCCTGTTCGAAAAAGTTAACTGATAAGCTTATTTCTTTACCATAATATTTTCCATTACGACATTCCTGGCATCCATTAGTCAGTTCTTCTATTTCGGATTGAATTACTGATCTATTTAAATCAGGTACTGAAATTGCGTAATTACTAATACCCAAACGACTGATTTGGTTATTGGCTAACTCTGAATATACAGAATCATACATTAAAGGTATTCCCCTTTCATGTAATTGGGAGTATAAGTAAGTCAAATTCGCTAGTAAAAATGCGATTCCTATATATATTTTCTTCATCACGTTGTTGTTATAAATTATCATTATTTTTTAATTCATCAATTATCAACTGCTGTAGACTGAGTTGTTGTTGTAATATTTCATTTTGTTTCCCTAACTGGATCATATAGAGGGTCAATTCCTCAATTTTCTGTAACAACTGTATCTGAAATTCCCCCATATTCACGCCATTTTGTATCATGGTATCTGCCGGTGCGATATCCGGAAGGTGTTTGTTTTCAGCAATAAACTGTTCTACTTCTTTTAAGGGTTTTAACAGGTAGTTTTCTTCGAAGACAAAATCAGCACCGGCATTGGCTTCTACCCTGATCTCACGCGCAAGAATATCGCCAGCTACGGTGAGCTTAGCGGTAGGAGTGGTAGTTCCAATTCCGACATCACCTGCAATATTAATAGCCATTCTATATTCTCCATGGGTAAAAAATTTAATTCCCCCATAACCACTCATCCATAAAGCTTCTGATCCCGGTGTTGATGAATCACTTATCCACCCTAAAGAATAATGTCCCCAGTCAATCTGATCATAATTAAAGATGTTATGTAAATAAGCACCAAACACCTTTCCATCAAATTTTTTAGCCTTAATATTTCCATCAACATGTAATTTTTCGGTAGGATTTGTTGTCCCAATACCAACATCACCTGCAATATTAATAGCCATTCTATATTCTCCATGGGTAAAAAATTTAATTCCCCCATAACCACTCATCCATAAAGCTGCTGATCCCGGTGTTGTAGAGTCCCTTATCCATCCCAAAGAATAATGTCCCCAATCAATCTGGTCATAATTAAATAAAGATTCATCTAAATATAAGCCAAATTTTTCACCTTCGAATTTATCCGCATTAACTTTTCCTGTGATATGCAGTTTTGAAGTAGGATTCGTCGTTCCGATCCCTACATTTCCATTATTGTAGTAAATATTACTCCCGGAAGGATCCCATTGTCCAAAAGATGTAAGCACGGATACCAATAAAACAAGTTGTGTAAAAATTACTTTTTTCATATAGATTAAATTATTAATTCATATTATTATGATTGTTTTAAACTATGTAATTATAAAATGAGTTATTTATCTTTCTTCAGTTCTTTTAGCTCTGATCTTAATTCATCGATCTGCTTTTGTTGCTCTATAGTATACAATGTCAATTCCTCAATTTTCTGCAGCAATTGTATCTGAAACTTCCCCATATTCACGCCGTTTTGTATCATGGTATCTGCCGGAGCGATATCCGGGAGATGTTTGTTCTCAGTGATAAATTGTTCCACCTCTTTTAAGGGTTTTAACGGGTAGTTTTCTTCGAAGACAAAATCGGCTCCGGCATTGGTTTCTACCCTGATTTCACTCGCAAGGATATCGCCTGCTACAGTAAGTTTCGCTTTGGGTGTTGTAGAGCCGATACATACATTGCCAGTAGAAGTAATTCTCATCCGTTCAAATGGGTCAGCATAACCATATTGAGTATAAAAAGCCAATCCAGCACAATTAAATGTCTCTTTATATGTAGAAATTTTACCTCCGATTTCACGGTTAGTACCTGTTGTAGCAAATAAGATATTTATAAATCCTGTCGTTGCATCGTCAGAAAGAGACTGATTTCTTATTGTCAACGTAGATAGAGGGGCTATCCCTACCCCTACATTTCCATTGTTGTAGTAAATGTTACTCCCGGAAGTTTGCCATTGGCCAAAGGTATTCGCAGATGCTAATAAAAATAGAAAGATAAATAGTTTATTCATGATCATAGATTTTATTTTGTTGATATGTTTTGTTGTTCTAATTTCTTTTCGAGTAGCTTAATCCTTTCATTTTGTTTCTCCAGCTCTTTATTCTGCTCAATCGTATACAACGTTAATTCCTCAATTTTCTGCAGCAATTGTATCTGAAATTCTCCCATATTCACGCCGTTTTGTATCATGGTGTCTGCCGGTGCGATATCCGGGAGATGTTTCTTCTCAGTGATAAATTGTTCCACTTCTTTTAAGGGTTTTAGCTGGTAGTTTTCTTCAAAGACAAAATCAGCTCCGGCATTGGCTTCTACCCTGATCTCCCGTGCAAGGATATCGCCTGCTACGGTGAGTTTCGCTGTGGGAGTGGTAGTTCCAATGCCAACATTTCCTAAATAGGCAATAACTAATCTTGGCTCTCCACGAGTAAAAAATTTTATCCCTCCATGTCCGCTCATCCATAAAGTAGAAGTTCCAGGAATATCTGTATCAGAGAACCATCCTAAAGAATAATGCCCTATGGAATTTTGCTGATAAGTAAATGGATTATTTATACCACTACCAAAATAATTATTAAATCCTATGCCTACATTTCCGCCAATATACTGAATTTCGTTGTCACTCGGTTGCCATTGTCTAAGTTGTCCAAAAGATGTGAACACAGATACTAATAAAACAAGTTGAATTAAAATTACTTTTTTCATGATGGTTGATTTAATGTTTGTTTATAATTGATTTTAAGTAAAATATTTTTATCTCTTCCCAGGAAATATTGAGAATACCGGAAAGTCCTATTTTGGTATGAAATTAAATACAAGTGCTCTGTATATTAAGGTTGAAATAAATATTGTTCAAATGTAAGAAAATATTTCATGTATGCCCAGAACTATAGCTGTTTTCATGTGAATAAAATTTATTACGCTTCCGCTCCATGAGAACGCTAGCGTTAAGTTGATTTTCAATGGTCACATGGAACCTTTAGCTCATTGATTCCATATAAATAGATTTATTTATCAATAATATCCATATTTTATTGACTTCGTCGAACTCGTAAACCCGGTTCATCACGTTGGGTGAACAGTGATGTTCATGGATATTTCATCATAAAAAAGCTTTGATTTCTCGTCTGTGTAGGATGATGAATAAATTTCCCGAATCTTAGCAGGTAATTACCTGCCTGTTCTGTTTATAAGCCGGATGACAAAATAAGTAGTATGAAGTTTTTCCATCCCGGACAGATCGGGTTTTCCCTGATTTCAATTCAAATTCAAAAAATAAACCCACTGTTTTTCAGTGGGTTTAAGATATCTGTAGCCTCAACAGGACTCGAACCTGTATTTAAAGTTTAGGAAACTTTCGTTCTATCCCTTGAACTATGAGGCCGGATCGAAAGAAACAAAAACCTGTTTCAAGGCCGCAAATATACAAAATATTTTGTTTTATGCAGCCAAAGCCCGGGTGATTCGTTTTTGTTTCAGTTTTGCCGTATATATTCTTCCGGCGATATTGGGAATCGCTATTCCCAGGGAAAGTCCGAAAAGTATCATGATCACTTTGACCAATGAATCGAATGTGTCGATCAGTATAGGAAGCTGATCGATCTCCGGGGCATTGGCATTGAAATTGATCGCCCCGATGATGGATTGATACATCAATACTCCGGGAACCATTGGGATAATAGGAGGTATCGATATCACATGTGCAGGGACATGTACTTTATGTACCAGATAAATGGAAGCCATCCCTACCGTTAGAGATCCGCAGAAACTACTTAAGGCAAGCCCCCAGCCGAGATGATAGAACAACAAATTACGGGTGGTGACGGCTATGGCGCCAAGTAAAGCACAGACCAGCAGCGTATGCGTGGGGACATTGAACAGGATGGCGAATCCGGTTGCTGCAAATGCCGCAAATAAAGCGACCAGAAACCATGGGTCGTACGGAATAAGCGATGTGGTGTAGTCATTGAAATTCAATATTTTCAGTGCGAAGAACATTCCGAATGCAATGGCGGCAATCGTCAGAAAAGCGATCACCATCCGTGTCACACCGACAATCGTAAAACCATCGATCATATCATCCAATGAATTGATCAACGGGAAGCCGGGTATAAGAAAAAGGACACTGGCAAAAATAGGGTGATAGGGTGTATCACTGATGGGTAGAAATGTTGACGAACACGATATTAAAACCGCAATAAAGGAAGATATAGCTACATTGATGTATGGGTTAAATTGGCGGTGATGCATTTCCTGGCGTGCAAATAAAGCGATCGAGGAAGCTACGAATGTGATCAGTACGGCCGGCCAGTCACATCCGAATAATTTGCAAAATCCGCCACAGGCAACACCCACAGCAGTAATAACCAGCCATCTGGGGTAATTCTTTTTGAAAGAAGCGATTCTATTTAGTTCCGTTTCATATTGTTCTAGCGAATATTTTTGTTCCAGTGCTTTCCACGATAATTTGCTGATTTCAGATAATACCGTCATGTTGGCGCTATGGTTCTGGCATTTCCTGAACTTCGTGATAGACCGGCTACCTTCACTGATATTGATCATCAATGTCGTATACATGATGTGCATATGAAATCTGTCTTCGGGTATCCCCATAAAAACGGCGATTCTCCGTAAGTTCCGGTCTACGCGGTTACTGTCGGCCAGGCTTTGTATCAAAAGCTGCCCGGTAAGAAGTAACAAATCTAATTTTTTACCCAATAAATGACTATCCATTTTTATATTTATTTGCCTGTAAGTATATGTTGGAAATTAGTTTATATTATTTCACTCTTCTTTATTCACATTATAGTATTATTTTTTATGGTGTTCATGAGGGCTCACGCCGTTGCCTTGATGCAAAGAAGCAACTTAGCGAAGCGGTCTCACGAACACCATATAAACCAATTTATGGTGAGTAAAAATCAAGACTTACGACAGTCCTGGCTAAAAATCCTTTGTTCCGGGCAAAACAAAATAACTACCTGCGGTGAGAACGCTAACGCTAAGTTCGCTATCGCTCAAACAGATTTTGTTTTTGATGCCCTTCACTTCGGATTTTCCTAACGCCGACTGCCGTAGGTCAAACCCGGTATACTTGAGTATATCATTTTAAAGTAGACTAAGTAATATAAAACAATTAATGTCATATTTTCTGAACGTAATTCATTTGATCAATGTGACTTAAGAAAACAATAAATGGCACTGAGTGCTTAATTTATATCTTGTACTTATCTATAATTGTAAGGATACAAATTTATCAATGGTCCAAAAATAAATTACAGTTTTTTCGCCTCTATTATTCACTGAAGATATCTACTTTGGATGACGAATAGGTTTGAAAAGGGGGATAAAAATAAAGCCGGGATTTTCCCCCGGCTTTTATTATTTGATCATACAGGTCATTCTGCGCTGGATGACAACTTTTTATAATTGTTGTACCTCCATTTTGCGTTTTCTTCTGCAGATTTGAACAGTTCCGTTGCTTCGGCCGGGAATTGTTTTTTCAGGGAAGAATAACGGACTTCACTCAGGATGAATTCCTGGAACTTGGTCCAGTCCGGCTCTTTGGAATCAAGCTGGAACGGATTCTTTCCTTCTGCTTCGAGCATTGGGTTATAGCGGTACATTTGCCAGTATCCGCAGGCAACGGCTAATTTTTCCTGTTCCTGCGTTTTACCCATACCGGCACGTAACCCATGGTTGATACAAGGAGCGTAGGCAATGATCAATGACGGTCCGTCATATGCTTCAGCTTCTTTTAACGCTTTCAGGTATTGACTTTGATTGGCGCCCATGGCAACCTGTGCTACATACACATAACCATAACTCATGGCCATCATGCCCAGGTCTTTTTTACGGACGCGTTTTCCTGCCGCTGCAAATTTGGCAATAGCGCCTACCGGTGTTGATTTTGAAGCCTGTCCGCCGGTATTTGAATACACTTCCGTATCCAGTACCAGTACGTTTACGTTTTCGCCGGAAGCCAGCACATGGTCTAATCCGCCGTATCCGATATCGTATGCCCAGCCGTCACCTCCGATGATCCATATCGATTTTTTCACCAGGTATTGGCGCAGGTCATAGATTTCTTTGCATGCAGGGCAATTACATTTCTGGAGTAACGGAAGCAGGTCTGCAGATGCTTTTTTACTTTCGATAGCTGTTTCAGCAGCTTTCCACGCATTGAATGCTTCTTTCACCTCACCGGAGCAACTGCCGCTTTCAACAGCTTCGTCCATCAGGCGGGAGATACGTTCACGCATTTTATCTACTCCGGTAGCCATACCGAATCCGTATTCGGCATTGTCTTCAAACAGGGAATTTCCCCATGAAGGACCTTGTCCGAGTGCATTGGTGCAATAAGGCGTAGAAGGAGCAGATCCGCTATAGATGGATGAACATCCGGTAGCATTGGCTACCATCATCCTGTCCCCGAAAAGCTGGGTAACCAGTTTAACATATGGCGTTTCCCCACATCCGGCGCAAGCTCCGGAAAATTCGAAGAGCGGCTGTGCAAACTGGCTGTTTTTTACATTTTGTTCTTTGGGAACAATGGCATCTTTATAAGTGATATTTTCTACCGTGTAATCCCAGATTTCCTGTTCTTTCATTTGGGATTCGAGAGGTTTCATTAACAATGCCTTATTACCCCTGTTCCCAGGGCATACATCGGCACAGTTACCACAACCCGTACAATCCAACGGACTGATCTGGATGCGGAATTCCAATCCTTCGAATGTTTTTTGCGGAATGGCTGCAATCGTAGGAGCGTTGCCTGGTAATCCTGCTTTTTCTTTGGAATCAAGCAGGAACGGACGGATCACTGCATGAGGACATACATAAGCACATTGGTTACACTGGATACAGTTGGATGGTACCCACTCCGGAACATGTACGGCGATGCCGCGCTTTTCATAAGCAGATGTCCCTTGCGGGAATGTTCCGTCCTCGCGTCCGATAAATGTACTTACCGGAAGATCATCACCGCGCTGGCCATTGATAGGATCAACAACATTCGTGATGAATTCCGGGCGTTTCGGATCAACCGGGGCAACATCGGCGTCAGGATCCAGTTTGGACCATGCCGGATCTACCTCTACTTTGATGACTTCTCCACCACGGTCGACAGCCGCATTGTTCATTTTCACAATGTCCTCACCTTTACGTCCGTATGATTTCTGATTGGCTTCCTTCATTTCATTAACAGCCTGATCATATGGAATCACTCCGGAAATCTTGAAGAAGCTGGATTGGAGGATCGTATTGGTACGTGTACTTCCTAAACCGACTTCCTCGGCAATTTTGATGGCATCGATGATATAGAAAGAAACATCGTTATCCGCCAGGTATTTTTTGATCTTATTGGGTAATTTTTCACAGGTGGTGGCAGCATCCCATTTGCTGTTGAGCAGGAATGTTCCGCCCTTACGAAGCCCTTTGATGATATCATATTGATGTACATACGGGAATACATGGCAAGCCACAAAATCGGGTGTTCCTACCAGGTAAGGCGCGCGAATGGGGGAGTCACCGAAACGAAGATGTGAAATGGTGATACCACCGGTTTTCTTCGAGTCATACGCAAAGTATGCCTGACAGTATTTATCCGTCGTTTCTCCGATAATTTTAATGGAGTTCTTATTGGCACCCACTGTTCCGTCTCCGCCGATACCATAGAATTTTGCCTGGAAAGTACCTTTAGGCATGATGTTAATCTCCGGGCGCTGTGGTAAGGATAAGAAAGTCACATCATCAACGATACCTACAGTAAAACCGTTTTTCGGTTCGTTCATTTTCATGTTGTCCACAACGGCCAACATATGTGCTGCAGTGGTATCTTTGGAAGAAAGTCCGTAACGCCCGCCGATGATGATCGGTGCGTTGGGTTTTCCATAGAACAGGTCTTTTACATCCAGATATAAAGGCTCACCATTTGCACCGGGTTCTTTTGTCCGGTCAAGGACAGTGATGCGTTTTACATTCTTGGGTAATACTTTGAAAAAGTATTTGGCTGAAAACGGACGGTAAAGATGGACTGAAACCAAACCAACTTTTTCACCCTGTGCTGTGAGATAATCTATGGTTTCTTTGATGGTATCCGTGATAGAACCCATGGCAACGATGATGTTTTCTGCATCCGGAGCGCCATAATAAGTGAACGGATGATATTCACGTCCGGTGATTTTTTGTATTTCCTGCATGTAGTTTTCTACCATGTCAGGTAAAGCAAGGTAAAATTTATTGGCAGCTTCACGCGACTGGAAATAAATATCTGAGTTCTGGGCGGTCCCCCTTGTTACAGGATGTTCAGGGTTGAGCGCCCTGTCGCGGAATTGTTTTACTGATTCCCAGTCCAGCAGTCCGGACAGGGATTCGGGAGAAAGCGCCTCTATTTTTTGTATTTCGTGGGATGTCCTGAATCCATCAAAGAAATGAAGGAAAGGAATACGGGATTTGATGGCGGTAAGATGGGCAACAGCAGCCAAATCCATTACTTCCTGTACACTGCCTGTGGCCAACATGGCAAAACCGGTCTGGCGGGTACTCATGACATCACTGTGGTCGCCAAAGATGGAAAGCGCAGATGCAGCCAGACTACGTGCCGAAACATGAAATACTCCGGGAAGCAATTCTCCGGAAATCTTATACATGTTGGGGATCATCAGTAATAATCCCTGCGATGCGGTAAACGTAGATGTGAGTGCGCCTGATTGCAATGATCCGTGAACAGCACCGGCAGCACCGGCTTCACTTTGCATTTCTACTACTTTAACGGTTTCATTGAACAGGTTCTTTTTGCCTTTGGCTGCCCATTCGTCCACATATTCAGCCATTGTCGACGATGGTGTGATAGGATAAATAGCCGCTACTTCGCTGAACATATATGCGATGTGTGCTGCAGCATAGTTCCCGTCACAGGTCAGGTAATTCTTTTCTTTTGCCATGTTTTAACGTATTTAAACAATTTCTATTTTCTGAATTTGACCGCAAAGGTATAAAATATTTTCTTTCCCGATAGCTCATTGCGGTATTTAGACAGGTTCAAGATTAGTACAAAACAATGAGATTGATAATTGATAATAGATAATTGAATATTTTTAAATCACTCACATTATAAGCTATCTAAACGAAACATGTATAATTATTTATTGAAATTATACTATACGATTTTTATTGATTTTTGATAACAGTAGGATATGAGGCGATATTACAAAAAGAAACCTGCATAAAAACATTTTTATACAGGTTTCTTTATTTGACTGCGATCAGTTATTATCTGTTCCGATAATAACCGGGATAATTTTCAATTACTTGCTACGCTACGTGAGATCACTCGCGCTAAATTCTCAATTATCCATTCTCCATTTTCAATTATTTATAGTTTCCTGGCGCCATCTTTGATGACCACATCATATACCTTTGGCTTGATGTTGAACTTTTTTTCGTAAGCTTCAGTGGTCTTTTTGATGAAACTATCATACAGCTCACTTTTTACCAGGTTAATGGTACAACCGCCGAATCCGCCACCCATAACACGGGAACCTGTGACACCGCATTCTTTTGCCATATCATTAAGGAAATCCAGTTCAGGACAGCTTACCTCGTATTTTTTGCTCAACCCTTCATGTGTTTCGTACATTTTCTTGCCGACAGTTTCATAATCGTCTTTTTCCATGGCTGCACAAGCATCCAACAGACGCTGGATCTCTTCGACAACAAATTCCGCACGCATGTAATCCACTGCATCCACTTCGTTTTTCACTTCTTTCAGCATGTCGAGATTGGCATCGCGCAGTAATTTCACTTCAGGGTGGCGTTTGGCAATAGCTTCAACAACCCTTTCACATGAAGCGCGGCGCTTGTTGTATTCTCCACCGGCTGCCAGATTGTGTTCTACGCAGGTGTTAATGAGTACTACCCTGTATCCCTTAGGATTGAACGGAACATATTCGAATTCAAGCGAACGGCAGTCCAAACGCATCAGGTAACCTTCTTTACCATGGCAGGAAGCAAACTGGTCCATGATACCACATTTGATACCTACATAATTGTGTTCGGTAGCCTGACCCATCAATGCTATTTCCATACGGTCAAATCCCAGGTTGTATTGGTCATTCAACGCAAACCCGAAACAACTTTCCAGGGCAGCTGAAGATGACATACCAGCTCCAAGGGGAACATCGCCGGCGAATACAGCATCAAACCCTTTTACCGGTTTACCTTTTTTAGCCATTTCACGGCACATGCCGAAAACATAACAGGCCCATTGTTGTGCAGGTTTGTCGGCTTCTTCAAGGCCAAACTCACACGATTCATTCAGGTCCAGTGCGAAAACGCGGGCTTTATCCGTTCCGTTGGGTTTGATTTCGCAGTATATCGCTTTATCAATCGCTCCGGGAAGCACAAAACCACCATTGTAATCGGTATGTTCGCCTATGATATTGATACGGCCGGGTGAACAATACATGGTTCCTTCCGAACCGTACAGTGATTTGAATTTTTCTTTGATTTTGGTTGTATCCATAACTATATTTTATTAATAAGCCTGACAGAAACCTGTCAGGCTTTGATTTATTTTATCCGGTGATTTAATCAACAGGAATGTTTTTATTGACATTTTTAGATCCGGCAACAGCATAGAAGAGTAAGTAAGCCAGACCGGCAACGATTACCCAGTAGCTGACACTATATGTCGAGACATCGACGATGGCATTCTGGAGAAGTGGTAATATACCTCCACCGCACACCAATACCATGAAATAACCGGAAGCTTTTGCCGTGTATTTTCCCAATCCTTCAACAGCCAGGTTAAAAATGCTACCCCACATAATGGAGGTACACAATCCCACCAATACCAGTAAAGCAGCATTAATGGGTACCAATGCCGTTCCGAATGACAAAGAACCTGCATTATTCATCAGTACAGGCAGGTTTACTTTTGTTGCTACATTAGAGAAGATAGCAAAGAGAACCAATACCAGACCCACTACAGATACCGTAGAAAGCATTACTTTACTGGAGATCTTTGCTCCCAAAGCAGCACCTAACAAACGGCCGATCAACATCAGGAACCAGTAGGTAGCGGTAACAAAACCTGCAATGGATGAAGCTTGTTCCGGACTTGTTCCTAGAACATTAAGATCAGCATCTACTAGCCATGAAAACAATACTTTAGGAATACCTACCTCAACACCGACATAAACGAAAATGGCTATGGCGCCCAGTACAAAGTGACGGAAAGAAAGAGGACTGTATTGGGATTTTTCACTGGTTGTTTCAGTGATTTTATGAGGTTCAGGAATACTGGCCAGTCCAATGACAACAAAAGCCAGTGCAAATATAGCCAGTGCAATGAACATGATCGGATACACGTCGGAGATCTGGGCCTTGGCGATATCACCGACCAAAATACCTACTAATACGATAACTGCTGTTCCACACAAGGAATTAAAAGAACCCCCTATCTGGATTAACTGGTTGCCTTTATTACCACCGCCACCAAGCGTATTCAACATAGGGTTGACAACTGTATTGAGCAGACACATGGAAAAACCGGCTACAAATGCCCCCATAATGTACACGCCAAATGCAGCACTACTGTCGATCAATCCTGAAAGGGTCTGGATACCGACGCCTGCAAAACCTATGGCTATTGCAATCAGCGCGGTTTTCTTATACCCCAGTTTTTGGAGCATAATACCTCCCGGAATGCCCATTACAGCATATGCAATGAAATTGGCGAAAACACCCAGTGTTCCCATCCAGTTGGCCACTGTAAACTGATTTTTTAGCACGTCACCCATCGGAGATGCCAGATTGGTTACAAATGAAATCATCCCGAAGAGGAAGATCATCATTATGATGGGTAGAACATGACTTTTTTGTTGTTGTGTCATAATAATTGTTTTTGAGGTTTAAAATTGATTTTGTTTTATGAGAACTTATATATTGTTTGCGATTTGAAAGTTTCACCCGGACGAAGGATCACTGTCGGGAATTGCGGTTGATTGATACTGTCGGGATAATGTTGTGTTTCGAGACAGAAAGCCGACCGCATAGGGTAACGTTTCCCGTTTTTGGCCACGAAATTTCCTGTCATCCAGTTACCTGTATATAGCTGAACACCGGGTTCGGTGGTATAGGTTTCCATGGTAATGCCGGTTTTTGGGGAAACGGCTCTTGCACATAAGGATAATTCATTGTTTTCTTTATTCAGCACATAAGTGTGGTCATATCCTTTCCCATAGATCAACTGCTGAAAATTATCTTCTATTCTTTCGCCTATTTCATGCGGTGTACGGAAATCCATAGGGGTACCGGCTACCGGTTCGGCTTTTCCGTATGGTATAGCCGTTTCATCCGTCGGAAGATAAGTATCCGCATTAATGGTTAAGGAGTGGTCTCCGATATACGGATCACCGGCTCCTGAAAGATTAAAATAGGAATGATTGGTCAGGTTGATGATGGTCGCTTTATCTGTTTTCGCTTCATAATCAATTTTTACAGCGTTTTCTTCTGTTAACTGGTAACTGATTTTTGAAGTCAGGGTTCCCGGAAATCCTTCTTCACCGTCGGGTGATACATAGGTCAACTCTACCGTCTGCTCATTAATTTGCCGGGCATCCCATACAACGGCATTGAAACCTTTGATGCCTCCATGCAGGTTGTTGGGACCGTTATTAATGGCCAGTTGGTATTCCTTTCCATCCAACGTGAACTTACCTTTAGCGATCCGGTTGCCGGTTCTGCCGCACACGGCGCCGAAGTACGGTTCTTCCGATGACAGGTATTCTTCGATATTGTTATGTCCCAATACAACATCAATCATTTTTCCGTCTTTATCCGGAACATGTACGGATACGATCTTTGCACCGTAATTGGTAACGGATACTTCCATCCCGTTTGAATTGGTCAGAATATACAGATCTACCTGTTTCCCATCTATGTTCTTCTGAAAATCGGTTTTTGTTAACCCCCCCAGAGTCGTTGTTTTACTCATACTTTGATAATATGTTTTCACTTTTTCATTACCATGCAAATATATAATTTTAATGATATATCTCCGCTAAGAATGTTTTTTTTTTGATTCTTTAACAATTTGTATATTTGCAATCGTATCAAAATCAATGGTCATGGCTAAAAAAGAATTGAATTATAGCGAATCAATAGAAGAAATTGAACGCATTCTGGAAAAAATAGAGCAAGGGGAAACTGATGTTGACGAATTGACGGAAGAGATCAAGCGTGCAGCTAAATTATTACACAGTTGTAAAGAAAAACTGTTTAAAACAGAACAGGAAGTATCGAAAATCATCCATCCGGAAGAATAATTCCTTAATTTGAAACTTATTTAGCGATCTTCCTCAAAACCAAATAAAAATAATGGGCTGCAATTGTGTTTTGTTCATAATATTGCAAACATTTTTCAGCTATGATCCACAACTACAGGTCAGATACTTATGTTGCGGATGACTTCCAGTTTACTGTCACGGTAATAATGTTCTTCATCGTACGGTGCATGAATCTCAGGAGCTTTAATACCATTACCAAAATTTGTCTTGCCGGTGAAAATGCGGGCTTCATCCCAAAGACCTTCGTTTATAAAGGTCTGGAGTAATTGGGTACCTCCTTCGATAAGTACAGAGGTCGTATTTCGCCGGTATAATTCATCCAGGATATGGTAGGGCAGCCGTTGGTCGAAAGGGATGGTGGCATATTCGGCAAAAGAAGTATTTTCTGTCTTTTTTTCTGTGAATACCAGAGTTGGCTGACTTCCGTCGAACAGATGCAGGGAAGAAGGAAGCCGTAACTTCCGGTCTATCACAATCCGTAGCGGGATATGCCCTTTCCATTGGCGTAAATTTAGCATCGGGTTATCCAGGAAAGCCGTGTTGGTGCCTACCATGATGGCGCTTTCTTCCGAACGCCATTTGTGTGCCAGTGTCCGTTCAAAACCTTTTGTGATCCAGGTAGGACGTCCGGTTGCATATTCATTACGTATCACATCGATGAAGCCATCTGTCGTCTGGGCCCATTTAAGCAACACGAACGGCCTTTTTTTCAGATGGTAGGTCATGAACCGGACATTTAACCAGTCGCTTTCTTTTTTTAAGACATTTTCGGTTACCCGGCATCCGGCAGTACGTAGCCGTTCGATACCTTTTCCGGCTACCAGCGGATTAGGATCAAAACTTCCTGTTACGACATCGGGTATATGATGAGCTATGATGAGATCAGAGCATGGAGGGGTTTTTCCATAGTGGGAACATGGCTCAAGGTTTACATAAAGCGTGGAACGGGATAACAGTTCTTTTTTTTCAACGGAGCGGATCGCATTTACTTCGGCATGAGGTTCTCCGTATTTACGGTGGTATCCTTCACCGATAATTTCATCATCACATACGATCACACATCCCACCATCGGATTCGGTGCAGTATATCCGGCAGCATTCCGGGCCAGTTCGATACACCGGCGCATATACTTTTTGTGGATGACTGAAGATACGGACATGCTTATTCCTCATAAAACTGTTGCAACAACGTCCTGTAGGAGGAAAATATCTTGGATTTGGATAAAAAACCGATATATTTTCCGTTTTCCACCACCGGTAGATTCCAGGCGCCTGTTTTTTCAAATTTATTCATGACGGCATCCATCGTTTCGTTGATCTCGATCAGGGATGGGGCAGGGGTCACAAGGCTGGATACAAGCGTTTCTTTATACTGTTCCGGTTCGAAGATGATGTTGCGGATATTATCCAGTAAAACGACACCTATGAATTTAGCGTTTTGGTCAATTACAGGGAAGATGTTTCGTTTCGATTTTGAAATGTATTTAACCAGATCCCCCAACGTATCCTCAGGATGTACGGTGATGAAATCTTTTTCGATCAATTTGTTGGTTTTAAGTAGGGTAAGGATGGCCTTGTCTTTGTCATGGGTGATCAGTTCGCCGCGTTTTGCCAGGCGACTGGTGTAGATCGAATGCGGTTCGATGTAACGGGCGGTAATGAATGAAAAGGCCGCCGTGAAACTTATCGGGACAAAAAGGCCATGTCCTCCCGTGATTTCGGTAATCAGGAAGATAGCGGTCAGCGGTGCATGCATAACCCCGGCCATCATACCGGCCATACCGGCCATCACGAAATTTTTGTCACTAACGGAAAATATAGGGATCATGTTGATGACCTTGGCAAGAATGAATCCGGATACACCTCCCATGAACAACGTAGGGGCAAAGATCCCTCCGACTCCGCCACTGCCGGTGGTGACGGCCATAGCGATCACTTTCAGTACCAGTACCAGGGATAAAAAGGCCAATAACCAATACTGGTTGTCTTTAACGTTATAAAATACGCTTCCGTTAAGCAGGTCGGCCGAACGGCCGCTGAGAATCATTTTTAATGCTTCATAACCTTCTCCAAACAACGGCGGACAAAGGAATATCAACAATCCCACAATGCTACCGCCAATGATCAGGCGTTGGAAAACCAGTATTCTTTTTCCGGTAATTTCTTCTTTGACAAATTTCCGGCTCTTTTTATCCCATCTCAGATAAGTTTTCCCCAGCCTGTCCATCAGATTTTCGATGTATTTAGTGCTTCTGGTGAAATAAATAGCGATAAATCCTGTGAAAAGCCCTAACACCACATAATAGGGAAGGTTCTGTAAAACGAGCGGATCCATTACGGTAAATGAGAATACCGCTCCTTTACCCATCAACAGCCAGGATATAGCGGTGGCTGTCACTGCTGAAATCAATAATGGGATAATGGAAGCGGTGGTCAGGTCGAGCATGAGCACTTCCAGCGCAAAAACAACAGCGGCTACAGGCGCGGAAAAGATACCGCCAATAGCTCCGGCAGCGCCGCATCCGATCAGTAAAGTCGTGGTTTTGTAATTGAGCCTGAACCACTGGCCGATATTTGAACCAATGGCTGATCCCGTCAGTACAATGGGTGATTCCAACCCGACCGATCCCCCGAATCCGACCGTCAGTGAAGAGCCGATCATGGACGAATACATATTGTGCGGTTTGAGCTGGCTGTTTTTCTTGGATATGGCGAATAATATCCGTGTGATTCCGTGTACAATGTCTTCTTTGACAAAGAACCGGACAAACAGGACCGTTAATAGAATACCGACAAAAGGACAGATAAAATACAACCAGTTGGCCGAAAAACTATTGATATGTCCGGTAAAGAAGAGGGTTAGCGCATGGACAGTATTTTTCAATAATACGGCAGCTAATCCCACCACTATTCCGATAATGAAACTTAACAGGATGATCAGCCTTTGTTGTGAGATTCTTTCTGATATCCAGTGTATGATTTTTATGTGTGCAATGGCAGACCGGTTCACGGCAATATTTTTATGATATGGTCAATTAAACAATGAAGCATGAATGCTTTTATGATAAACAACGAAAAGTGTTATAATGTTTGGTATAAAGGTTGGGAATGAGGATAATCGATATTGTAATGCAATCCGATACTTTCACGCCGGGCCTGTGCGCTTTTGATGACCAGGTATCCGGCATTGATCATATTGCGGAGTTCGCAGAGCTTGATTGAAAGGGTGGTTTTGGCGTACAGCGCTTCCGTTTCGTCATAAATGATCTGCAACCTGTCCATGGCTCTTTTTAAGCGGAGATTGGAACGAACAATACCGACATAGTTACTCATGATTTGCTGCATTTCCCTGTAATTCTGTGTAATCAATACCATTTCTTCCGGATGGGCCGTTCCTTCGGTATTCCAATCAGGAATATTGTCTGGAACTTGGTACTCCCTGAAATTCCTGATGGCATCCATGGCCGCATTATTTGCATACACCACAGCTTCAATCAGTGAATTGGATGCCAGCCTGTTGGCTCCATGTAATCCTGTACAGGTCGTTTCTCCTGCAGCGTAAAGCCGGTTGATACTGCTCCGTCCCGTCATATCTACTTTGATTCCGCCACATTGGTAATGAGCGGCCGGAATTACAGGAATAAAATCTTTGGTGATATCGATACCGATACTCAGGCATTTTTCGTAAATATTCGGAAAGTGGCTTTTCAAGCCTTCGTGTGAGGTATGTGTAGCGTCGAGGTATACGTGGTCGTCACCCCTTACCTTCATTTCATTATCGATAGCCCTTGCCACAATATCACGGGGAGCCAGGGATCTTCGCTGGTCGTATTTATGCATGAATTCCTTACCGTCGATGGTACGCAACACGGCACCAAATCCACGCATAGCCTCTGTGATCAGGAAAGATGGTTTGTCTCCCGGATGATACAATGAAGTAGGATGAAACTGGATGAACTCCATATTGTCGATGATGCCCTTGGCGCGATAAACCATGGCGATCCCGTCTCCTGTGGCAATGATCGGGTTGGTCGTGGTAGAGTACAGGTTACCTGTACCTCCGGTGGCCATCATGGTTACCCTGGCCATCATGGCAAAAGTTTTGTTCTTTTTGATGTCCAACAAATAGGCTCCGTAGCATTCGGTATCGGAATGGTATCTTTTTACCAGTTTTCCCAGATGATGTTGTGTGATCACATCTACGGCAAAATGGTTCTCCAGGATTTCGATATTCGGGTGGTTACGGGCCATTCCCGATAAAGCCCGCTGTATCTCAAACCCGGTGTTGTCTTTGTGGTGTAGTATTCTGTGTTCACTGTGTCCGCCTTCCCGGGCAAGGTCAAAATTACCGTCACCCGTCCGGTCGAATTCTGTGCCCCACTCAATGAGCTGTTGGATCTGTTCGGGGGCTTCACGAACAACCATTCGTACCACTTCTTCAGTGCAAAGGCCGTCTCCGGCAATCAACGTATCGGCAACATGTTTTTCATAAGAATCACTTTCATCAGTTACCGCCGCTATACCTCCCTGTGCATAACAGGTATTGGTCTCGTCCAGACCGGTTTTGCTTACCAGGCACACTTTACCGTAAGGGGCTACCTTTAAGGCAAAACTTAATCCGGCCAGTCCCGATCCGATTACCAGAAAATCAACTTCGCGCTTCATGATAGGGCAAGTTATTCGTTAAAATTACAGATTGATACCATGTTGTGGTATCAATCTGTAACTGATTACTTGCTGTAATTAAAACGATGTAATAATTTTAATGAATTTTTCTGCAACCAACGATGCACCACCAATCAGTCCACCATCGATATCAGGACATGCGAGCAGTTCTTTGGCGTTATTTTCGTTCATGCTGCCGCCATATTGTATGGTAATCCCTTTTGCTACTTCTTCGCCGTATTTCTCAGTAATGGATTTCCGGATAAAGGCATGTACTTCCTGGGCTTGTTCAGGTGTGGCAGTACGTCCTGTTCCGATGGCCCATACCGGTTCATAAGCAATAACGATCTTTTTGAAATCATCGGCAGAGAGGTCGAATAATCCATCTTTTAATTGGCCGTATACGGTTTCGAAATGTTTTCCACTATCACGTTGTGCCAATTCTTCACCAACACAGAATATAGGCGTTAACTGATTTTCCAGTGCCAGCTTCACTTTTTTTGCAAGGATGGCATCGGTTTCCCCGTAATAGGTACGGCGCTCAGAGTGTCCGATGATTACATAATTAACACCGGCGCTTTTGATCATGGCTGCGGAAACTTCACCGGTATATGCACCGGATGCTTCGGCAGCACAGTTTTGTGCGGAAACACCGATTTTGCTACCTACCACCTTTGATACTTCTGTCAGATGCAGGAAAGGGGGGGCAACAACAACGTCGCATTGAATGCTTCCGGCCGCATCTACAGCTGCTTTGATGTCTTTTGCCAACTGAACTCCTTCGGCAAGGGTTTTATTCATTTTCCAATTGCCTGCTATGATATTCTTCCTCATGATTTTTTATGATTTTATAATAATAAGGGTCAAAAGTATAAAGAAAAACCGATATAGAACAGGAAAAAAAACTGTTTTCAAAAGCATCCGGAAAATTTCCATGGAATATCGGGCGGGTAGCCATATATTTCAGATAATTCGGTTTCATTCCGTTGAGCAGATAAAGATATGTTTTATATTTGTGCCGGAAATACAACCACGATTCTTTATTAAGTAATAGCAAATAACTAAAGTCATATTTAATAAACGTAATCAATTTATCAATCTGACTTAAGAAAACAATAAATAGCACCGGGTGCTCATCACGCATGGAACAACTGAAACGTTACTGGATCAGGATTAAGTTTTTATTTATCAATCTGCAGAAGATACTGTTGTATTTTACGCGTACGGTATTTTCATTATTGGCCCTGTCGGCCTTATTGCTGATCATTTATGAATTCGGCTTTGACCTGGATATTTCCAGGCATTTATCGGTTCGCCGTTTTTATTATCTGATCCTGACACTTTTTTTCATTAAATATTCGGTTAATCTGATCAAGGAGTTTAAGGAAATATTGAAGAGAAAAGGATTTTGGATAGGGATACTCATTTATCTTTTATTACTGATTACCCTGATAATACACTATTTTTCTGATCATGGAGTTTCCGGTCATTTTTTTGTCCAGATTTTTACCTCATCAATCATGATGTATGCCTTGTTGTTGATATTCAGTATGCTTGAGTTATCCCAACGCCTGCTCGGAATCATGGACAAGCATATTCCACCTGGCTTACTGTTCGCCTATAGCTTTATTTTTATCATCATACTTGGTACGGTTATGTTGATATTACCCCGTTCCACCGTTTCCGGCATTTCGCTGGTGGACGCATTGTTTACAGCTACCAGCGCCGTTTGTGTGACAGGGCTGAATGTATTGAGTATTTCTTCTGATTTTACGCTTACAGGACAGGTGATACTTCTGATACTGATCCAGATCGGAGGAATTGGTGTGATGACCTTTACCAGCTTTTTTGCACTTTCATGGATGGGGCATTCTTCCTTCCAGAATAATCTGGTATTGAAAGATATGTTAAATGAGGAGAACCTGAGTGGTATTTTCAGAACATTGATGAGTATTATGATTACAACTTTCGGCATCGAACTGATTGGCGCCGTGCTGGTTTTTTTCAGCATAAAAGGAACTTTAGGAATGGGTTTCGGTGAAGAAGTATTTTTCTCGTTCTTCCATGCTATTTCGGCTTTTTGTAATGCCGGTTTTTCCACTCTATCCGGAAACTTGGTTGATCCTTTGGTTTCCACCAATTACAGGCTGCATACCCTTATCGCATTGTTGATTGTGTTCGGCGGACTGGGTTTTCCCATTATCGCAAATTGTTACCGTTGGGTAGGATATTTCGTTCATAATATATGGTTACGGCTTACCGGGGAAAAGAAAAAACAGATACACACCAAGATCATTTATATAAACACCAAAATTGCTTTATATTCTACGGTCATTCTGTTAGTGCTGGGATTTGCCTGCTATATGATCCTGGAATATAACCATACGCTCAAAGGATTATCCTGGGACGGAAAGTTGGCAACCGCTTTTTTCGGTGCGGTTACGCCACGTACTGCCGGATTTAATACAGTGAACCTTACGGCAATGATGCCGGCCACCGTCCTGCTAACAATTATATTGATGTGGATAGGTGCTTCTCCCATGTCTACTGGAGGAGGGATAAAAACCACGACTTTTGCCATTGCTTGCATGAATATCTTTAATGTGGCAAGAGGAAAAAAGAAAATGGAGGTTTTCCGTAGGGAGATCAGTCATACGACGATCCGCAGGGCATTTGCCGTGATAGCCATTTCTATCCTTTGGATTGTGTTGAGTGTATTTTGCATCTCAATGGCTGAATCTCAGGTAGAACTTACGGCAGTATTTTTCGAATGTGTTTCGGCGTTGGGTACCGTGGGTTTGACACTTAACCTTACTCCGGAGCTGGGTAATTTCAGTAAAATGGTGCTTGTATTTACCATGTTCATCGGAAGAGTAGGGGCATTGACCATTTTATCCGGTCTGATGCCGCAGTATAGCGATAAAAAATATACCTATCCGCAGGAGCTGGTGATGGTTGGATGATCAAAGTCAGAAAGTTAAAAAGTAGGAAAGTTAAAAAGTTCATCATTTATAGTTCATAGTTCGTTTTTAACCTTAAAAGCAGTAATATAAATGAAATACATTGTGATAGGATTAGGGCATTTCGGTGCGGTTTTGTCGGAAAAACTTACAGCCATGGGGCATGAAGTAATTGGTGTGGATATTGATCCGCAGAAAGTGGAAGACCTGAAACAAACTGTAGCTACCACTATAGCGCTTGACTCGCGCGACCAGAATGCCCTGAATGTACTTCCGTTGAAAGACGCAGATACTGTATTTGTGACGATAGGAGAAGATTTTGGAGCCTCTATTCATATCATTGCATTGTTGAAACAGCATAAAGTTAAAAGGCTGGTGGGGCGGGCAGTTTCCCCGCTTCATAAAACAGTAATGGAAGCAATAGGGGTAGATGAGATCATCATGCCTGAACAGGAATATGCAGGGACGTATGCATCACGGATTGAAGTGGCCGGAGCTTCGGATGTATATATTGTAGATGACCAGTCTCTCATTGCTGAAATACCTTTGCCGGCTATTTATGTCGGACAGACTGTGAAAGACATTCATTTGAATGAAAATTTTTCACTGATGCTCATTGCCATTAAGCGTAATGATACGGAGAAAAATTTGTTGGGGGCAACGCGTCAGACAAAAAAACTGCTGCCGAAATTCGATGATCAAACGCCGCTTCAGGAGAAAGATGTATTGCTGGTATTTGGGAAAATAGGAGACATCAAAAAATTTGAAAGTATGTAATCAGGGTTATTTGGATTTTATGCTAACGTTTCACCAAATGGCACATGACCGGGTAATGGTCGGAAAGGCGGACACGGGGGCTTTCGTAATTATAGGCCCTGAACGAAGGAGAATGCAGGATATAGTCGATACGCTGTGATGATATACGACCGATATGGTAGGTGGCACTTCTGCCTTTACCCGCTTCAACAAATGCATCTTTTCTTTTTCCTTTGATTTTTTTGTAGGAATAGGAGGTCGGAGGATCGTTGAAGTCACCGCAGATGATGACCGGATATGGCGACCGGTCAACGTGTTCTTTCAAGATATCTACCTGTTGTGCACGGCGGATATAAGCATTTTTCATCTGGCGTATAATACCTTTAAGTGTATGGACGTCCGAATCGTCATATTCCTTTTTTAGGGCATTATTCAATAATTCTCGTTCCTCTTTGGTAAATCCGATAGACTTGAGGTGGACATTATAGATACGGACAGTATCCCCATTTATCAGAAGATCACTGCACATGCATGCATTAGTGGATTTATCTGAAAAAATCAATTCTTTTCGTATGATCGGATAAGAGCTGTAAGTGGCTATTCCGATGGCCCCGGTAGGTAGTTCCGTATGATAATCGGGTTTATTGAGTTTTTTACTGATATTCCCTGCAAATTCAGGATTTTTCGAATAATCGGCAAATTCCTGCATACAGATGATCTCAGCTCCCGTCTCATTCATGTAGTCATAGATATTCAGCTTTTTTCCGTTTTTCTGCATTTCATTACTTTGACTGAAGGCATGCACATTGAAGGAAAATATCCTGATACTATTTTCCAGTTCCTTATCCGGAAGCTTTTTTCCGGATATCTGGATGTTCTGCCAGATATTGTTCCAGCCCAGTAAAACAACAGCCAGCGATAGCAGTGCATATTTCTTTTTACTGGTAAAAAGCCAGAAAATGCTGAAAAATAGAAGAATGACCATCAGGTATCCATAAGCAAGGCCGAAAAAGCTGAGCCACCAGACATTTTCCGGACTTATCCAGCAGCACAGGTAGGCTAGCAGTAAGCATACTGCTGCAACCAGGTTGATGGTGATAAGGATAAAACGGATCAGTTTTTTCAATGGTTGGATATATTAATGGTGAAAGTACAATACCTGTTACTTGTTTTTTTGATTGAACAGGGTTTCTTTTTCTTCCCTGGTCAGGGTGTCGTACCCGCCTTTGGATATTTTGTCCAGGATACGGTCGATTTCCGCCTGATTGTCCTTTTTTTGCTTGTTGTATTCCCAGTCGTCCGTGGAAGGCTTTTTATAATTGACCTTCATTTTCGGTTTCGGCTTGAACAAGTCTTTGCACCATTTGAAAAATCTGGTGAGCCAGCTTGTGATATCCTTACCTTTACGGATGTTGAGCGCAAACATGTAACCCAGGAAAGCGCCTCCCAGATGTGCGATATGTCCTCCCATATTTCCTTTGTTCATGGATATGGAAATGATGTCGAGTAATATGGCAAACCCGGCAATATAGATCAGACGCACCGGTCCGAAAAAGAGCAGGTTGATGGAATATCTGGGGACATAACAGGATATGGCCAGTACCACAGCCAATACTCCTGCCGAAGCGCCGATGATGGTGGAAATATACTTTGCTGTGGCAAAGATGGGGAAAATATTATAGGAAGCAATGTACAGGGCTACGCCAGATAATCCACCCAGGATAAACACATTGACTAATTGGCTGTTGCTGAAATAAAGTCGGAAAATACGTCCGAACCAGTACAACAACAACATGTTGAACAAGAGATGTAAAATATCTTTGTGGGTAAACATATAGGTGATCAATGTCCATGGTCTGGTTAACAGTGCCTGGAGATCAGTAGGTGCGGCCAGCCATGCGTCCAGCGGGAAATGACTGGTGGCATCGAACAGGACATAACATAGCTGGATGATATGGTAGATGACAAATACGGCAACATTGATGATGATCAATTTTACCAGGGCATCAGAATTACTGAAAAACTTTTTAAATTCTTTCGTTACATCCATGTATCAAGATTTGAGGTCTATGGTATTTAATCCCAATAAATTTCGTAAATCATTGTAGTCGTGCATAATGGCATCAGCCTGTTCTATAATCACGCGATCCTCAAAGTGTTCAAAAGCAATACAATAAAAACCAGATCTTTTGGCTCCTGCTACGCCTACCGGAGAATCCTCGATCACAACGCATTCATGAATGGTTTTTCCGATATATTTGGGTACCCGGCTGTAATCTTTCACCTTGGTCACCGGATCCTCACATATTTCCCGTCCGCAAACCTCATCAAACATATCTGCAACGCCCACCACGTCCAGCAGTATTCTGGCTACGGCTGTAGCGTTGGCAGTGGTCAGCGCCAGGTAATACCCTTTTCGCTTGAGATCGGTAATGGTGGATTTCATGCCGGGGAAAGGGATACAATACTTATCGAGGTGTTCCATATAGTGACTTTGCCGACGGTGTACGATTTCTTTGACTTGATCAGGCGGAATTTCAGGGAAGAATTTGCTCATGAACCCATCGCCGGTCAATCCTACCAGGTCAAAGACAGTACAACGGCTGCGCATATCATAACCATATTCTGCCAGTATGTCGCAATAGGCCTCATAACGTCCTTTTTCAGTATCGGCGATTACTCCGTCGAAATCAAACAGGAAAGTAGTGATATGGTCTAAAACTGGAATAGTCATTGAATATTTTATGTGGTTTCCAATAATCTTATTGACACCTTTGACAAGGTAATTATATTGAAATTTTCAATGTGCAATTTTCAATAAAATAATTAAAAAGATACACCAAATCGTATCACCAGGTTATTGCTGGAAATCCTGTCTTTTGAATCCGAAGTGATGTCTGTAAATATATTCATATATGTAAGTCCGAATATCAGGGATGCATCTCCACCGAGCGAATATTTCATGCCTCCGCCGATATGATATCCCAGGGCCATTCCCTTGATGCTTTTTCCAATCCCGACATTATCAAATGATTCATAATTGGCGCGGGCCAGTATTTTGATCATCGGATCAAGGCCCAGGTCGGCAAAATATCTGAAACGGCCGATTTGGTGGGTCCTTAGCTTTAATCCCAAAGGTATTTTCAGGTATTGTAATTTATACAATACGTTGCCGCCGGGTGATACGGTACCGTCAGTATCTCCTTTTGCCTTCAGTGTCGTTCCGTTTTCATAAGACAGGGTGCCTCCTGTGAAAAATAAGGAAATGCCGGAAGCGAAAGCATAATTGCTAGCGAAATAGTAATCGACAGCCAGTCCGATATTGATACCCAGCCTGGCTTTTTCCCGTTTTACGGCAGGGATGTCCGACCTTAGCCAGGAAATGGTTGGTTCAAGCAATATCCCGAACTTGACGCCTTGCCCGAAAACAGGTGCCAATAACAAACACAAAAAGAGGGATGTGATGATTTTTTTCATCTGTAAAAAATATTTTTAAGGTCTGATACAATATCCATATTATGTTCATTACGGTTGGTGGACAATAATACTTGTGGATATTTCATGGTGTGGTTCTTATCTTATTCTCAGAATCCGGACAATCTATGAATACCTGATTCCTTCGATTTCTTCTATGGTTTTGGGAATCTTGTTACTCAGTACACGGCAACCTGTTTCAGTAACCAGGATATTATCCTCGATACGGATACCTCCGAAATTACGGTAAGCCTTCAATGCATCATAACGGATATAGTCGGTGAATTTTTTTTCTCCTTCCCATTGATCGATCAATGCAGGGATAAAGTAAGTGCCCGGTTCATCGGTCACAACAAATCCCGGTTGAAGCCGGCGGCCCATACGTAAGGATTTAAAACCGAACTGGGTACTACGTACCACTTCATCATCATATCCGACATAATTTTCTCCCAGGTTTTCCATGTCATGTACATCCAGCCCCATCATGTGTCCCAGTCCGTGCGGGAAGAAGAGGGCATGTGCCCCCTGCGCCACGGCATCGTCCGTATTTCCTTTCATGACTCCCGCTTCTTTCAGCCCTTCGGTGATTACCCGTGCCGCTGCCAGGTGAACATCCCGGTACAGTATTCCGGGGCGGCACATTTCAATAGCTTTCAGGTTGGCTTGTAATACTGTGTTATAGATGACTTTCTGGCGTTCATCAAATTTCCCGCTGACAGGTACGGTTCGTGTGATATCACTGGCATACCCCATGCCGGTTTCACATCCGGCGTCAGTAAGCAGCATTTGTCCGTCCTGCATGGTATTTCCATGGTAGTGATTATGCAGGGTCTGTCCGTTCACACTCAGGATAACCGGAAAACTTACCGGTCCTCCGCCCATCAGGGCAATTCCTTCAATAGCTCCCGATAATTCCATTTCCACCATCCCCGCCCGGGCATTTTTCATGATATGGGTGTGCATTTTGTAAGCGGTTCCGATGGCCTGTTCGATCTGTCCGATTTCCTGGTCTTCTTTTACCGAACGTAATTGCACCACGGCTTTGATCAGCTCCACCGATGCCTTTTCTTTTTGTTCGGAAGGCGGGATACCCAGTATGTCCAACAACAGTATCTTGTTCTCGGCACGGTAAGGTGGAAGAAAATGGATCCGGCGGCCTTGCTTTTGTGCCTGCTGTAATGTTTCCGCCAAAACATTGTAAGACTTAAAATGGTGGACGCCTGCCGATGCCGCTTTATCCTTCATAGAAGGTTGTTCTCCCATCCAGATGATGTCGTCCATCGTAGAATCATTGCCGAACAGGTAGTCCGAACCATTATCCAGGTCTATGACAGCCGCCAGGTCGGGTTCATTCAACCCGAAAAAATACAAAAACGAACTGTCCTGCCGGAAAGAATAGGTATTGGAAGGATAGTTGAACGGGACTTCCGTGTTTCCCGGGAAAAAAATGATCCCGGACGATAATATTTTCCGCAATGCTTCGCGGCGTTTTTGGTAGGTGTCGGGTGTAAACATACGTCTGTCTTTTATTAGGTTGATACATCAACAGGGCCCGGATACAAACCGGACAACACCTGCGTATGATATGAGACGGCGACTTACCGGATGATGGTTTTGTCGCGGTCGGGACTTACCGAAATAATATGGAACGGAACCCCTGTTTCCTGTTCTATGAAAGCCACGTAATCCTTCAGTTCGGCAGGCAGGCTGTCGTATGACGAATTGCCGGTGATGTCGTTCGACCATCCTTTCATTTCTTTATAGACCGGAATGATCTCTGCATTGACATCAAAAGGAACCTGGTCCGTTACCTTTCCGTCGATCTGGTAATGGGTGCATACCTTAATGCTGTCGAATCCGGAAAGCACGTCCGCTTTGGTCATGATCAGGTTGGTTACCCCGTTGATCATGATGGAATATTTCAGGGCGGGCAGGTCCAGCCATCCGCAACGGCGCGGGCGGCCCGTAGTCGAACCGAACTCATTACCTTTCCTCCGTAATAGCTCACCCGTTTCGTCCAGCAGTTCCGTTGGGAAAGGACCGCTGCCTACGCGGGTACAATATGCTTTTACAATACCGAATACCTTTCCGATCCTGGCAGGTGCCACGCCCAGTCCGGTACATGCGCCGGCACAGACGGTATTGGATGAAGTGACAAAAGGATAGGAGCCGAAATCAATATCCAGCATGGTACCCTGAGCTCCTTCCGCCAGAATGGTTTTCTTGTCCAGAAGGTATTGATTGACGACATATTCGCTGTCTACCACCGTGAACGAACGGAGCAGGTCGATTGCTTCGAACCATTCCTTTTCTTCCTTCGCGTATTCGACGGGATAATCGTATTGTTTCAGTAAATTCAGATGTTTGTTGAGCAGGGTCTGGTAACGCGCTTTGAAATCGGAGGTAAAGATATCCCCCACGCGCAACCCGTTACGGCCGGTCTTGTCCATGTAGGTAGGACCTATCCCTTTAAGGGTCGATCCGATCTTGGATTTTCCTTTGGATGCTTCCGAAGCAGCATCCAGCAACCGGTGGGTAGGCAGTATCAGATGCGCCTTCCGGGAAATGTACAGGTTGTTCAGGTTTACCTTCCTGTTTTTTAACCCGTCGATTTCCTTTTTGAAAATGATCGGGTCGATCACCACGCCGTTTCCGATGATGTTGATCTTTTCGGGATGGAAGATCCCGGAAGGAATGGTGTGTAATACATGCTTGATACCGTTGAATTCCAAGGAATGACCTGCATTGGGACCTCCCTGGAAACGGGCGATCACATCATAATGCGGGGTTAAAAAATCCACTACTTTTCCTTTTCCTTCATCGCCCCATTGGAGCCCTAACAAGACATCTAACTTCATTTGTTAAAATAATTTTATTTAAGGATGGCAATCATAGTCAGCCATCCGGGTTTAATGAACAAAAATGTTCGTTTGCTTATTGCCAAAGTAAACGATTCTACAAAGAAAACAAAAAGATTGTTCGAAAGGAAATTATTTTAGAGAAAAACAGATGAATCTTCCTACCATGAAATCTTTGATTGATTAGTATGGGTATTTTAGTGTGAAATGCCATTGATTTTTTTAATGGGATTGATTCTGATACAGAATGAAAAGTTAGCCATTGCTTTTTGGTTGTAAACTTTTTTTGGAAATAAATATGTTTTGTGATTTTTATATCTATATTAGCAGCTGGTTTTAGTAAAGTTGGTAAAGAAGGGATTTTCCCTTTTGGGAAGTGCTGGTTGAGACCTTTCCCAGCTAAACCAATCAAAATAAAATTTAGTTGTGTAAAGAAGTATGGTGTCATACTTATGGGGATATACTTTTTACATAACACTAAAGTTTTGCTAAAGATATATCAATTACAGGTTTAAGGTTTTATTAAGTTTACTTATGAAGTTTTCTATTGCGACATTGCTATCTATCCTGTTATCCGGTATCATGTATGGACAACTTCCGGAACATGAGGCTACCCGTTCTATCAAACAGGAAGCCGGCCGTATAAAAGAGTTGCCGCAGAAAGATGCTGTCCGTTCCATCCAGCAAAGTACCGGTCGTATGAAGCAATTCACCCGCAAAAATGACCGTCGGACAAAGAAATCCCGTAAACGCATGCAGCGTTACGAAAAACGTTTATCCAAAGATATGGATTCCATTCCCGCACCATTAGCCGCCCCAATAGACGTTTCCACAGATGCAGGACTGGGAAATGAGCCCCATCTGGATAACCTGAAAAATGCCTATCAATTCAGCGGACAGACCCAGATAGCGCCCCCTTCCCAGGTCCAGGAAGGCCTGTCCGGGATAGATAAGACCAAACAAAGCATCCATGCCTCATCCCAGATGAAAAACCAGTTACACCAACGTACCGGTAACTGGAAGCAATGCGCCAAGGGCACCGCGCGTAACCAGCGCATCATCAAAAAAATGGAAAAAGAAAGCTATTACTATACCGCAGAAGTCAATAAATACCGCCAGATCATACGTGACCCCTCCACGCTTGACCAGCAGTTGACCGATGCCCTGAAGCAACACCCCCAGTGGAGCAGTTTCATGGCCAGTTTACCCGCCAAACCACAGGATCCCGAAAAGATGCAACCCAAAGAGATGATCCGTCAGATGATGCAGAGCCAGGCCGGTTCAATCGACCCCAATGCCACTCAGCTGATCAAGGATGCCCAGTCCAAAGGAAGTGAACTCTTAGGCACGCTGTCCGGAGGCGAAGGCGGTAACATCGACAATGCCTCCCAGCTCCCCGGCTTTGTCCCCAACCCCTACAAGACCAAAAGCTTCTGGGAAAGAGTCGATGTAGGGTTCGACCTTCAGTTCAACAAAAACACCTACCATCTTCCCTCGTCAGGAACCGCCGGCATACAGATCGGTTATCATATCAGCCGGAAGATCAGTACCGGTATTACCGGCAGTTACCGTTTCGGCCTGGGAGAAGACATCCGTCACATCCGTTTTTCCCATGCCGGAGCAGGATACGGAGTCTTCTTCAATTATCTCATCAAATGGGGTTTCGGGGTACAGCCCGGCTTCGAACGTAACTGGCGGTCATCCATAGACACCAAAGACGGTCAACATTTCAAGAGCGCCTGGCGGTCGGCCCTATTGTTAGGCATCACCAAAGAATACCGGATCGGGAAGAAAGCCAAAGGCAATGTCGCCGTCTTTTACGATTTCCTGCATAAGAGGCAGGTACCGCATAGCAATGCTTTTCTGTGGAAAATGGGATGGAAGTTTTAATGCCGTGACCGGATGTGGAAAAAACAGGAAAAACCGGCCGGGATTATCATCATTTCGGTGAACCATCCGGATCATAAAGAGTATTTGATTGATCAGATGAATTTGGAGTATATCGTATAATTATATATATTTGTTGGCTTACCGGGTTTACTTATTATTTAGAACTTGAGTTTTTGTGATAGAATGACTAGCGGGATAACATAAATAACTATTGGTATAAATGATCCTCCAAAAATTGGATGATAGATAAAATGATACATGATGAGAAAGATTCGAAATAACAAATTTTTAATTGCCTGTTTCTTGTTTTTAAGTATATATTGTGGTGCTCAGGAGATTTCTGTTGCCTTACCCGATGTAATTCCCGCTTCCCCGGAAGCGGCGGCGCTGGCTAAATATATCAATTATCCGGTGGACTACAGTACGGGGTTAACTAAAATTGAGATACCGCTTTATGAAATAAAAACAGGAAGTCTTACTTTGCCTATATCTTTAAGCTACCATGCTTCCGGAATTAAAGTAAATGAGAATCCGGGATGGATCGGGTTGGGCTGGACATTGAATGCAGAACCGGGTATATCCAGATCCATCAAAGGGAATCCGGATGAAAAAAGCCAGATCGGATATACGGCTAACGGAAGCCATATATTGAGTAATCTGGATTACCTGATCAAGTTAGCCGACGGGGATAAGGATGAAGAGCCGGATGAGTTTTATTACAGATTGTTGGATAAAAGCGGTGGATTCATGTTTAAAAAGAAAGTGGAAACAAACGATCCGGCAACTATCGTTACCCATCCCTATGAGCCCATACATGTATCATTTTCTCCTGCCAATCGCGCCAAAATAGAAATTACAGATGAGGCAGGAGTCTATTACAGGTTCGGTACTACATTGAATAACACGGTTCATGTGGAATATAGCGGAACCCTGACGGACCCGGGAGAGGTTACGGGTTGGAAAGCCACGGAAATCATCTCTCCGGATAAGTGCGATACCATACACTTTTCATATCGATCGTCGGTAGAAAATATATATAATAATGTAGATATGATCACTGTAGAGGATCGTCCCAGTGGATATTGCACCCCATCAGATATTACAGGATGTTCGGGAACAACTTTCCCCATTATTGTCTATAAAACGGCTGCTTCCCGGGATCCGGGTCTATGGCGTCTCAATGCAGCTAATCAGTTAGATAGTGTAGTTTGTGACCATTTTCACCCTCAGTATTTTTCTAAAGTAACCCGGATAAATGGGAAAAAATTATACCAGATCACTTTTCGGGGTGGAAAGGTGCTGTTTTCTATAGAAGAAACCAATAGTATGGAACCGGAAACCAACTTAAAGTCCATTGAAGTATTTGACAAACAGGATAACTTAATCAGGGAGATCGCATTTGAAAGGAGCTATTTTGATGTTTTTGTCCCTAACGGGATGGCAACAGCCGTTAACCGGCGTAGCCGGTTGGATGCGGTACATATTAAAGACCGGAGCAGGGATACCGTAGAAACCTATAGGTTCGGTTATTATTCGGATGGTATTCCTGATCCGGAAGTATGTAAGGATTTCGACCACTGGGGGTATTATAATTTTGACCAGTCCAGGGGGGAAAACCTTTACAATAAAACGGCGGTACCACTCTGTAACGTAGAAGCCACTAAAGATGGTTACCCTGTTACTTTCCAGATTGGAAGGGCGCATAAGGAACCGAACGAATACACCATGCAATGCGGCATACTGAACAGGATAGAATATCCTACCGGGGGAACTACTCATTTTTTCTATGAAATGAACCGGTACAGGGATAATAACAATCAATTGAAATACTGTGGCGGTTTACGGATCGCCAGCATCCGGGACCATGATCCTGTGACAGGACAAAATCTGTTCCGGAGATTTGAATATGGAGCAGGAATTCCCCGATGGAATATTACTGAAAGCGATTATTGTTACGAACAGAAAAATTATTATAAATCTGCCGGATGTGAAACCCGGTACAGAACCTACCATTCATCTACTTTGACGGATCTGTTTTATTCCAATGGGGTTCCGGTCGTATACGCACAGGTTACCGAATACAGTTCAGGACCAAGCGGTACATTGGGAAAAACCGTTTATACCTACGACCAGAGTGCTGCTACTTTGTATCCTTTGGAAAGAGTCGGACAAACCAATATTATTCTTAACAGCCGGGCCGGATGGATGCTCGGTAAGCTAGCCAAAAAAGAAATGCTGAACAGTGCCGGAGATACTGTTTCTCGTACTACGTACGGATATAAAAAGTACAAAGAGCAGAATATTCAGGCGGGACTGGCCTACCGGCACAAAAATATTTTATCCGGGGGAGACAATAGATATGATGAAAATATTGAGCATATTACTTACCGGATCTCTACCGGTGCGGAACGGGTAATTTCCGAAAATACAACGGAAATATTGGGCGGAAATAAATTGAATACCCTGAAAACCTATCTGTTTGACAACTCATCCGATCTGTTATTCCCGTACCGTATGTTAACCATAGGAAGCGAGGGGGAAGAAATCGTATATGATTATAAATACCCGCATGACCTGACTTTCACAGGAGGGGCGGAAACAGCCAGAAATCGTTTGATCCAGGACAGGAGGATCAATACCTTAATGCGTACTTCCAGGAGCACCGGAAACGAAAATATCACTACTTCCGTTATATACGGAATGTTCGGCGGGAGCGCCAGGCCGGAAAGTGTGATGACCAATACCGGCGACAACCATGAAACGGAAACGCGCATACGCTATTATAGTTATGACCGGTATGGTAATCCCACATGCGTATCCCTTGAAGGAGGCCCCGTCATTGTGTATATATGGGGATATAAAGGGCAATATCCCGTAGCTAAGATTGAAAGCCATACTGCTGCCGGTGATTATTATACCGTAGTAGCCGGTCTTATCGGTGCGGTAAGGATGTCTCTTTTGGATAATTACCCCGGAGATGATCAGGTACGGGAGATATTCAATGATTTAAGGAACAGGGAACATGCCCATATCAAAGACGCCATGATCACTTCGTATACCTACAGGCCGTTGACCGGGATCACTTCAGAAACAGACCCTTCGGGGCGTATCGTTTATTATGAATATGATGATTTCGGTAGGCTTGTCCGTATGAAGGACGAAAATAACCATATACTGAAAGAACTCAGGTACCATTATGCGCAGTAATCAACTTTTAACCCGTATGAACATGACAGCAGGATTATTATCTGATTCTATCCATAAGCTCTTTTGGTGCCTTTTCATATTTTTATGCCTGTCTATGGACATAAGCGGACAGGGAAGTATTCCGTCCGACTCTGTGGCCGCTAATGACGAATGGATGAAAAAAATATCAGGCATGACGGGTGTCGGATGCGATACAGCAACAATGAAGCAGATACTTCAATTGTTGAAAGAGTCCAGGGATCCGGCAATTTCCGGGGAACGCCGGACGCAGTTGGACACCCGGATAGGATCATTGGCTAAAACGGGAGAAAGAGCCGCCTATGCCGCTTCTCTTCCCACTACTTACCGGTGGTACGTGTCTCCCCGAGGAAATGATGACAACAACGGGACACAACAAGCCCCGTTTTACAGTATACAGGCAGCTATAAATGCAGCTTCGGCAGGAGATGCGATCAAACTGGAAAACGGGACATACTATCATACCGGCCGGATCTATATCAACAAGGATGTCTTTCTGATCGGTAATGTTGAAGATCCGTCAGCGGTGGTGATCCGGCCTTCCGGCCTTGGTTTTTACATTTATTCCTGTTCGCCTGAATTACATGGAATGAAAATTACCGGAGGGGAAACGGGAATTCTGATCAATGGCGGATACCCCAGGTTTTCCCATCTTGTTTTGACACGACATACCCGCACAGTCATTTATTCCGATATGACCCATGTCTACACGCTGGAAAATTCGCTGATATTCGGCAACCGTGTGGAAGGAGGTTCATTGATAGAAATGCGTCCTTCAGGTTCGGCAGGGGGCGTCGTGTCTGTAAACAACGTAACGATCACCGACAATGAAGCTTCGTGTACCTTCGATCTGACAGGTACAGCTTTAAAAGAACTGATGATCAGTAATAGTATCTTATATAACCCGCAGACAACGGATGAAATCCGTTATCATTCTACGGGAAGTTATATCAGCATGCAGTATTCCGATATTTATAATAAGAACCGGTATTCGGGCAGTAACATATTGTATGCCGGAAATCTGATAGACGCATTACCGGATTTTGAGGAATCCGATCCCGGCCCTACATACCGGCTTTCGGAATTCTCGCCTTGCATAGATGCAGGGCATCCATACATTCAGGATCTGTCACGGCCTCCCGGAATGGGAGAGGTGCGAAGCGATATGGGATTCTACGGGGGACCATCAAGGGTATCATTGGGATTTTTACCGGTAACACCCGGGGATGAACTCTTGTCGGCCATCCATATAGGCACCTACAACCACGATTTTTCTTTTGCTGATACAACCCAATCAGGATTGTATACCAATTTTTACTATTGGATTGACGGAGTGGACCTGTTTTATAAATTTACCACTACCGAGTGGCTGGATATCGAAATAGATCATTGCGGTTCGGAAGTACTCGATACAAAAATCATGTTACTGAACGCCTATGGCGGAAATATGACAGAAAGCGGTGTCCGTCCCGGTGACAAGGAATGTTCCGTTAATGCGGGCCAGGCATTTCTATCCGTCAGGAATCTGCCGCCGGGAACCTATTATGTGATGAATAAGATGCTGGCGGATAACAATGAAGAATTTTATATTACCATACGGGGATATTTCAGGGGCGACCGGCTGGAGAATCCCGTCGAGGTAGGGACCTTTGGTTCCGGGTTCTATTATACTGATACCCGTAACTCTTCCAATTACGGTAATCATTATACCGGACTACCCACCAACGATATATTCCACCGTTTTAGTATCACTAAAATGATGAATGTAGAAATGTCGCATTGTAATTCCCCCCGTATAAGCCAGACCCGCCTGTACCTGCTGGATGCTGCCGGAAGCCTGATCACCGGAAGTGAGGATTATACGGGAGAAGGCGGGTGTGAATCACCGGGGCAGGCTTACCTGAAAATGGATGACCTTCCTGCAGGAACCTATTATATCGTATCCGAAGGATATGCTTCGGACGGAGATATACGAATGAATATTCACGGTTATTTCAGGACAGTAGCGCCAAGTGCCGGCTTTAACTATGTGCATACCATTATTCCGCAGGAAGAAACGTCTGCCATACAGGGTGATAGTCGTAGTCCGTCGGATTACTTGGAAACCATCGACTATTTCGACGGCCTGGGCCGGCCGATACAGAATGTGGCCGTCGGGAGCTCTCCTGACGGAAAAGATATGATCACCCCCGTCGCCTATGACGGATTCGGACGGGAAGCCGTGAAATATCTTCCTTATGAGGCAGGAGATGGTACCGGTAGTTTCCGGAGTGCCGCCCTTACCGAACAGGCGGATTTTTACAGGAATGGCGGAACCGGCCCCTCCTCCGTGACAAAGAGCAGTACTCCGTTTGCCGTCACGGTCTTTGAATCATCTCCTTTAAGCCGGGTACTCAAACAGGGAAATCCCGGTGGCGACTGGCATCCCGAAACAGGGAGGGTCTTCCGGATGTATTATAAGACCAATGGCTCCAGTGAGTTCCGGATGTGGAATATAACCGGAACAGGAGCGGCCACCGGGAATTACTACGCCAAAGGTTCCCTGTACCGTACCGAGACTACAGATGAGAGCAACCTCACCACCATCCTGTATGAAAATAAACAGGGAAAGCCGGTGCGACAAAGGATAAAATATGACAGCAATACAGAGTACCATACCATTTATATCTATGATCATCTCGATCAACTGGCTTATGTGCTTCCTCCGGGCGTGCCGGATGATGTGAGAAGTTTCACTGAGAATGATGACGTGTTCCTGAAACTGATCTATGCCTATAAATATGACGGCCGGGGGCGTACTGTCCGGAAACACATTCCCGGAGCAGGATGGACGGATGTCGTGTATGACAAACTGGACCGGCCGGTGATGACCCGTACAGCTGCACAAAAAGACAGCGTCCTGTGGCGTTTTACCAAGTACGATGCCCATGACAGACCGGTGATGACCGGCGTTATTTCCGATAACCGGGAACGGACTGTGTGGCAGTCCTTAGTAAACAACTGTGCTTATCAGTGGGAAGAACGCCTGGATGACGGGGAACTGGAAGGATACAGCAACCGTTGCCAACCGCAGGTCACTCTATCCGATATCCATCAGTTCAATTATTACGACCTGTATAAAAATTTCACTCTTCCTTCCGGATGCAGTAACCGCACCCGGGGGCTGCCTACAGAAAACCGTACACGCGTACTCGGAAGCCAGGAATTTTATAATTCAGCATGGTTCTACGATGAGAAAGGCCGGATGGTACAAACCCAGGAACAAACCGCCAAAGGGATAGATGTGATAAAAAACACCTATGACTTTACCGGACGACTGACCGCATCGGAACGTACGCTGGAAGACGTGACCGTACAGACAGAACAGCTATACGACCATGTGGGAAGGCCTACCGATACCCGTCATAGGATGGACCGAGGGGAGAGCGTCATTACCACCCGCTGCACATACAATCCCCTGGGACAGTTACTGGTGAAGAGGCTGCACAGCACGGACGGCAGCAGTTGGCTGCAGGAGATCGATTACACTTACAATATCCGCGGATGGCTGACAGGTATCAACGACGGGAATGCCCCGGGAGGTTCCCGGCAGGATGCCTTCAGCATGAGGATCATACATAACGGAACCGCCACAGTAGGGGATGTTACTTCCAAGGCCCAGTTCAACGGGAACATCAGCAGTATCCGGTGGAGAACCAAGCCGCCGGGGACCAGCGCTACCGCTGTAAGGGGGCATGCCTACGCCTTTTCCTACGATCCTATAGGACGGCTCACTTCAGCTGTCTATGCCGCAGATACCCTGAACAACCGGAGTTATAACCGGTACAAGAACCGGTATAACGAATCGTATACCTACGACAAAATGGGCAACATCACTTCCCTGCAGCGCAACGGCATGCGGGGCGTCATCGACAGCCTGACCTACAGTTATGACGGGAACCGGTTGCAGAACATCACTGAAAGCCTAAGCAACGGATTGCAGGATCTTGGTTTTAAGGACAGCGTGCCCGGTATCAAATACCTGTACGACACTTCCGGGAAACTGATCGAAGACAGGAACAAGGATATCCGGATACGGTACAACACATTGGACCTGACTGGGGTAATACAGCATGCCTCTACCGGGAAGAAGCTGGAATATTCCTATCTGGCCGACGGGCGGCGGATACGGAAACAGTTCGGCACCACAACGGACCGTCATTATATCAGCGGATTTGAATACGAGGGTGATGAACTGAAATTCATCTCTATGCCCGAAGGACGTATCCGTAAAAGCGGGGACAAGTGGATCTATGATTATTTCCTGACCGACCACCTGGATAATGTACGTGTCGTACTTACCACCGGGCAGTCCGGCACACAGGTCTATACCGCCAGTATGGAAGAAAGCAATGCCATAGAAGAAACCAAATATTTCAACAATGTAGACAATACCCGCGCCGACCGGCCGTATAATTATCCGGACAAGAACCCGCTAAACACCAAGCTGGCAAAAGTACCGGGAAAAAGCCGCGGCCCCTCGGTGATGTTGCAGGTCATGGCGGGCGATACCATTTCCCTTTCCGCGCAGGCCTTTTATAATATGGACAGCAGCCTGCCGGGCAGCGGACTGAATATTGCCCCGGTGGTGGGAAGCGCCATAGCTGCCCTCTCAGGAAATACCGCTCTTGCCGCTGGGGAATTCAGCACGTTGGCCGCCGACCTGGGTGCTACGGCAAGCACCTCTGCAGTACTGGCGCCATTGCCGGAAAAAAACGAAGAGGATGATTCCCCGGAACCCAATTCCGGCCTGAATTTTGTACTGTATAACCGGAACTTTGAGATAGTGGAATCCAATACCGGCGTATTGCCGGTATCGGACAAGATCAATAGGATACAAATGTTATCCGGCGATCAGATGATCATACAGGAAAGCGGTTACCTGGAGGTATTTACCTACAACGATGCACAGACCCCCGTGTTCTTTGATAATATAGAGTTAAGGCATACCAGCGGCCCCATACTGGAGGAAAACCATTATTATCCGTTCGGTATGCTGATGGATATGAGCTATATGCCTGTAGCGGTCAATGAGCGTAATTTCTATAAGTACGGCAGGAAAGAGTTGCAAACGGAACATAACCTGAACTGGGGCGACCATGGAGCAAGAATGTCAGATTATACGATAGGTCGTTGGTGGGTACCCGATCCTTTGGCGGAACAATATTATGGTATCAGCACTTATACATATACATTGAATAACCCGCTTAAAAATATTGATCCGGACGGTATGGAAAACATTACTATTATTGGCGCCCAATACGATGGGCTTAGAGGCAATAAGCTAATGTTTGCAAACCAGGGAATCCGTTCACTGCGGCGATGGTCGCTACTCCAATCCGATGAAAGCCGGAGTATGGTATTGTTTACCGGAGACTATACGGAAAAACAGATTTCAAAAATAGAAAGTTCAGTAGAGAAATACGGAGGAAACCTAATCAAGGTTGATTCGGCAGATGAAATGATCAATTATGTGAATTCAAAATCGAGTGAAAACGGACAGTTAAGCGATGCAAGAAAAAATGACTTAATTACGGATATGGAAATATTCTCGCATGGTGAAGTAGGCTCGATAGGCTTTGGATACCGAACAGAACAAGCATCAGCATATGAGCTTAACGATAGAAATGTCACAAAATTTAACAGCGGAGCATTTGATGGCACGAATTCGACCATAACATCTTATGCATGCAGGACAGCTTTAGGAAATAATAGTTATCATTCTTATACCAACCCAATGCCCATGTGGACATCCAGTATCGCCCAATCCATTTCGGATGCTACCGGAGCAACGGTATATGCATACGGCAGGAGAACCAATTATTCCTATACCCTGGGCAATCCGTTTGAAAGACGGGTAAACCCGCCAAATATCCATATGATTGACGGAGCAGCCTTTACGCCTAACGGGGCTGTAAGAGGAGTTGTATCAGGCTACAGCCCGGTTGTTTTTCCGGGTAAGATAAAATTTATACCCATCAGATAATGAAAAAGAATATTTTGTACATATTGTTATTGGTCATTACCAACATGTCATGTAACCGTGAACCCAATAATTCCTGGATATCCAAAAAAGATTACCAGGGTTATCTGAATAATTTACCTGATGAGAATTTTTCAGAAAGATATACTAATTGTCAAAATATTTTTCAAAAGGATCTTCTTTTTGAATTTGAGATGGATTCCAGGTTGGAATTGGATACATCAAATTGTACTTTTTTGATACTGCGCGGAGGTACTGTTTCATATAGAGGAAAATATAACAGATCCATTAAAATAGAAGATGTACGTTTTTGTTTGGATAACAACTTAACGAGAATAAGTTCATGGGCTTTTATATTTTTGGATAAAAAGACAGAAACAGTCTATAAATTCTATCAGAAGGATAAAGAAGTATATAATTTCTCTGATAAGGAAAAGATAAGCGTAAAGCTTAGCTCAAAAGGGTATAAAATTAAATTTGATGATGACTGGTTTTTCAAATGATTTCCCTGGTTCTGTATAATCTGTGGCTATATCTGTTTTTGGAATATATCAGTTGATATTGTTGTTACAAACGCGAATAGATTGATATAATTTATCCATATGTTTGTGAATGATATTTTGTTCTTTGAAAATATTGAGCTAAGGAAAGCATCACAAAGTAAATAAATGAAAATGAAAAAGGTAAAAATATGGAAGAAGAGTGGAATGGAAATAGGTAGTTGGATATTTTGCTTGCTTTTTGTGTTAATAAGCGTAAGCTCTTCCGCACAAAAAATAAATGAAGCAAGATATACATATTACATTTCTGATGTTGAATACGAAATTATCCAATTGAATATCCACAATGATACTCGCGAAAAAATACTTTTGTGGTTTGAAAAGGATACTACTATTCAAAAAAAGTCTATTGGCGATAAAGTTAGGAATTATTTTTTTTCGGTTAAAAGTGATTTTTCTTTAGTAAGGGTGATAACCGAATATGGCAGTACCTTGATAGGATTTGAAACGGATTTATTTTTTACATTTTACAAAATAATCGAACCACAAAAATCATTCTTAATACAGGTGATATGTAAAATTCCGAACAATAGGGATATTGTTAAATCATTGAAAAAAATGATAATAACGGCTACACCAATGCAAATGGAAAAAGAAAGAATGAATATTTTTGAGATTGCTGGCTTGGAACAGCTTTCTTTTCGGTTTAATACATTGGTAATTGATGGTCAAACCCTGCATTTGTAAACCGACAGAAAGCAAAGAATTCCAGTATCTCCGTAACGTGTCTCGTCCTGAAATAGCGTTACGTGACATCTATTTGTAATTTTAAATGAAAATAACTTAGTGAGAACTCACACAGGCATTCTCTCGGTAGATGATAAAATCAACAAAAGATCAATAAAAATGAAATATTTGTTATTGTTATTCATAGTATTCATCTGTTATTCCTGTAAATCAGTCGAGCCAATCAGTAAAAATGAAGAACAGTCATTTTATAAGATAAAGAATATAAAGAAAGAAAAGTTTTATTATATAATAAGTGCTGTAAGAAATGATTCTTTATTTAAGATTATTCAAGACAGGGATCCATCAGAAATAGGTAATTGTTCAAATATAAAACCTGGGAAAAAATATAAATTAGAATTAAAAATTTTTTTCCCTCCAGATTCTATATTTGGGATACCGGTTACAGGTGACTATAGTACTCGAGTAAGGAGTGTCGGTTTGAAGGGAATTACTATTAAGATTTCTGAAAGATATCATGATAGATTATACCTGGCTAAAAATTTAAAAGGATTATGCATTATAAAAGATTGAAATATCAATTATTTTTAGAATATGGTAATGATTAAAATAATATATCATTTCCGATGTCTCTTGTTAAGCGGAACATAAGAGATGAAAGTTAAAGGTAAATATTTTACAGTTCTGAATATAGCCAAATATGTAATTTGGCAGATGAATATAAAACTCACATACCTATATTGTAAACGAAAAGTATTTAGTTGATCTGTTGTCAGCTAAGTTCGGCATACCGGGTGTCACGGCCACTTCCTCCTTGCCCGAATCTGGACTGAACTCAGCGGAGTGTTCTCAACCATTGGAGGTAAAATTATTCCAGTGCATTTATTACACAACACTCATAAAAAGAAGAAATAGTTATGAAATATTTGACAGGTTTGTTGTTATTGATACAATCATGTTCTATGGAAAATGAAGAATTCATAAAAAAGATTATATCCGATTTTGATAGATATAGCTTTTTTGTATCCATAGAGGTTGAAAGTCCTGAATACAGAGGGAGGGTAATTATTGAAAATGACGATTTGTATCACTATTATAATCAAACTCAAAATATTGATAAAAAGAAATATCAAGAAATAATGCATAGGATGTTGCAGAAAGAACTAACACTAAAAATTAAAAACGAGGATTTTAATCGATTTAACTTTTTTAAAGTGCTTAATGATGCAACTATTATTGCCAATACTCAAAAGGGTGTTGATAATTTCATAAAAGTCTATTTTAATGGAAGGGTATTGAAAGATGATATTACAGATAATGAGCGTTATGCTATTATAAATCAATTGTATCATTTCAATGTTTTAAGTAAAATTGATGATGAAACAGGTTATTTGGTTCTGTATAAATGATTATCAATGAAGCAGAATGGTATATTGAATTTTTATTAGTATGGATTTTTAAAATAGCTTTAAAAATAAAAGATATAGAAAAGTCATCGTGTGATTAAGATAGAAACCAGAGATAGTTATTTAATTTATAGGAAGAATACATGGAATTAATTAGGAGACTTACAGTATGAAAAGAGAAATTTCTTGATTTTCTTGTAAAAAATCATCATTAAGATTAGCCGGTGACTGGAAGGATAATTGGTTGGCTTGTCCGATGAATAATGAAGAAACGATAGTTGGTAAAGATGTGTCAAAAGTTGAAAATAACGGAATATGGTTTGTGATGGCAACTTTTTTCTTAGTTAGATGACAAGGTGTCCTAAAAAAATATAACCCAGGCAAAAATAATCAACAAGTTTTGCAGGTTAGGTTTGAATCCACTAACTTGCGCGATATGTAATGGACAGAAATCAAAGTAGACAAAGTTGAAAGATAATAACAGAAAAAATAAATTAATATACCTGCTTATTCCGCTCGTGGTTATCATTGGAGTGGTGATCGGGATCCGTATGTGTTCGGAGAATAATTTAAAAAAGAAACTGGAAGAAGAGTCCATAACCGAAGTCATTGACAGTACGGAACTGGAGCAAAAGCATTATAAATATGGTATTCCCAGTGAGAATTTTGAGGTGGTCGAAGATGTAGTTGGGAAAAACCAGAATCTTTCAGCCATCCTTCAAAGATATAGGGTTTCTCCTGCTAAAATTCATGAAGCCGTCTTATCCTGTAAAGAGATCTTTGATGTCAGAAAGATCCGGACAGGCCATAAATACACTCTTTTTCTTGCCAATGACAGCCTGAAGACCCCTGAGTTTTTTATTTATGAAAAGAACAACCTTGAATATGTCGTGATAGATTTCAAGGAGCAATGTAATGCTTATGAAGGCAGGAAAGATGTGGAAATGATGGAACTTACCGCTAAGATCGGAATCAGCAGTTCTTTATGGAATGCCATGAAAGATGCCGGAACCAATCCGAACTTAGCCATCACCCTTGCAGATATTTATGCATGGTCAATTGATTTCTACGGCATAGCCAAAAACGATTCCATCCGCGTAATCTATGACCAACCTTTTGTTGAAGGCGAACCCCTGACGGATTTTACAGTAAAGGGAGCTGTTTTCAGGCATATGGGTAAAGATTATTATGCCATACCTTATTTACAGGAAGAACGCATTGCTTTCTTTGATGAAAATGGTAACAGCCTGCAAAAAGCATTTCTGAAAGCTCCTTTAAAATATTCCAGGATATCTTCGGGATTTTCAAATAGCCGTTATCATCCGGTGCTTAAAATCAACAGGGCTCATCATGGAGTAGACTATGCAGCTCCTACCGGAACACCTGTTTATACTATAGGCGATGGAACCGTCACCAAAAAAGCATTTCAGAAGAACGGAGGAGGAAATTATATTACCATCAAACACAACAGTGTATATTCCACCACTTATATGCATCTATCCAAATTTGCCAAAGGAATTAATGTCGGCAGCCGGATAAAACAGGGAGATGTTATCGGATATGTGGGTAGTACAGGATTATCAACCGGCCCGCATCTCGACTTCCGGGTCTATAAAAATGGCCAGCCCATTAATCCGTTGAAAATGGAATCCCCATCCAAGGAGCCCATATCTGCTGAGAATATGGATGAATTTCTTGTACTCAGGGATTCCCTTGTATCCAGATTAAATACACTCTGATTTTACATTAGATGTAAGTGTAACGATATCGGATGATCATCGAGCAGACAAGGGATATTCGTTTTTAAGGAAGGGTTTTGGTATTTTCAGGAAAAGGATGGGTATCTCAGGGGGTGTAAAAGAAAAAATATATACTTTTGGGTAATTCACCTTAAACCGTACTTATTCCATGAAAAGGATCAGGAATAGTTTCATTCTGCTGTTGTTACTGTTCATTTGCTGCAAAAGCAGGACAGTAGATGCCGATAAGGTAACAGTAGCCTGTTATTATTTCCCTAATTACCATACCCGCGATACGACCGATCTTTGTATCAGTCGGCAGCATTTTGAGAACTGGTCGGAATGGGAACTGGCGGGTGGATATCCTTATAGCAACACAATAGGCAACAATACGCCGGAAAATTTCAAAACCGTATTGCAGATGACTAAAGATAAGCTGTTGTCCGAACCTGACGGACTCCGGATTTTGAATATCAATTGCTGGAATGAGTGGACCGAAGGGAGTTATCTGGAACCCGATACAAAAACCGGTATGGCTTATCTGAATGCTGTCAGGGATGTTTTTTATCCCTGAATAAGTGTTGTGTGTTCAGGAAAGTGATGGGATGCTCAATAAATCATTAGTTTAACCAAATAATAATTATCTGAATGAGACATTTAACCCGATTATTTTTACCGCTTTTTCTTTGTTTGATTGCCGGTCATCCGCTCCAGGCACAGAAAAAGACAAAAGAGTCAGTCCGGAAATATGATATAGCTGCATTTTTGTATCCGGCATATGCATCGGACGATCCGCGTTTACGACCTTTCTGGCCTCATGGGATTGGCGAATGGGAAACGGTGGCCAATATGCAAAAAAGGCATCCCGGGCATTACTGGAACAGGAAGCCACTCTGGGGATATATCAATGAAGCTGATCCGAATGTTATGGCCATGGAAATAGATGTCGCTACAAAGCATGGTGTAAATGTATTTATCTTTGACTGGTACTGGTATGATGGCCGCCCGTTTATGGAAACCACACTGGATAACGGTTTCCTGAAAGCTGAAAATGTAGGCAAGATGGAATTTTACCTGATGTGGGCCAACCATGAGGTAGTGAATGTGTGGGACACCCGTCTGGCTGATGTCAATGAACATAATGTCATCTGGACAGGTCAGGTAGACCGGCAGGAGTTTGAGAAGATCTGCAAAAGAAATATCGAGAAGTATTTTAAACATCCGCAATATTATAAGATTGACGGAAAACCGGTATTCATGATTTACGATATTCCCCAGTTGATTGCCGGATTAGGCGGATTCGAACAAACTATCGATGCGCTGAAATGGTTTGAGAAGGAAACTAAGAAAGCCGGTTTCCCGGGACTGGACCTGCAATTAACGATGTGGGTGGTCAATGTAAATTATAGTGGAGTGGACGGCAGTAAAACCCAGAATCCGGAAAACGATTTTGTGAAAAGACTCGGATTTACCAGTGCAACCCATTACCAGTTTGTTCATTTTACGAATGTAAACCGCGACTATATGGAGATTATGGAAGATGTAAAAAAGGAATGGGCGCGGATCGATACCACTTTCAGCCTGACTTATTATCCCCATATCAGTGTAGGATGGGACAACAGTCCACGTACCGGAAAAAGCGCCGTTGTGAAAAATAATACCCCCGAAAATTTTGCCAAAGCCCTGAGGATGGCCAAGGAATATGTAGACAATCACCCCAAACAGGTACCACTTATCACAATAAACAGCTGGAATGAATGGACCGAAACCAGTTATCTTCAACCATGTAATGTATTTGGGTATGGATACCTTGAAGCCGTTAAAGAAGTCTTTAAGTGATACCGGTTTCATATGACTATTAGTAAATCCCTGTTTTCTTGGCAGATAAGTAAATTGTATTTTTTCTTGGTTTAAATAAATTTGAAGAGGTGAAAGATAGTCTGAAGATCATTTGTTTATTATTTATCATTTCTATATGTATTTGTTGTAAAACAAATACATCATACAAAATCTACGATCCGGTAAAAGATAAAGATAAAGAATTAGAAATTAGAAAAAGAAGATTCTTAAGCAATAAAAAAAATCCAGTGAAGGATTCGGCTTTATATGCAAATTTTGATATAGGGGTGGATGCCTTTTCTTATATCGTAAAAGGAGAATTGTCCGGTACTCTTTTGTTCATATGTAATAATGATTTTTATCCCAGCTATAAAATAGAGTTTGATAGTATATCATATTCTTTTGTTATTAATTATGATTCTGAAAAGATCATACATATTGTTACATCTGACAAACATTTTATTTGTAATGGATATAAGATAGGTGATATAATGGATACTGCTAAAATTGAAAGGGAGAAAATATTAGTGAGATCAGGATGGGGGTATTATTATCCGTTAGAGAACGGATGGAATGCTTTTGTTGGAGGTTCAGATAGTTTGAATTATACAATCACATCTTTTTTTAAAACTATTTCGAAAGGAGAACCTATAAATGAATATGAGAAAAGAATAAATGAATTTATAAAATAAATTAAGTATTTTCCTTTGTTAGGCAGAATGCAACAGATGTTCGCTAAGTATATTTGACATCACAGATTTACTCATCGGGCAGATAGGGCTTATCTCCCGTTCAGAGCATAGTTTGTAACTAGTCTGTCTTTTTGTTAGATAAAAATAAGCTTATTCAACAACAATAGGTTGGTATTTCGGTACCAGTGATTTCATAATTACCCAGCCGATCAGGTAGGCTACGGCGCAGATACAGAAAATGATAAAGTATCCGGCATTGATACCTGTAAATCCAAGAAATGACATATTTGATTCAATCGAACAATCAAATAGTTTTCCCCCGTTTGGCGTAGTTTGTACCTACATAGAATGAGAATAATAAAAAAGCCACTTTTTTTGAAGTGGCTTTTTTATATCAGAATAAAGTAAGTTTATTCAACAACAATAGGTTTGTATTTCGGTACCAGTGATTTCATGATCACCCAGCCGATCAGGTAGGCTACGGCACAGATACAGAAAATGACGAAATATCCGGCCGGCTTTCCTTCGAAACCGAAAAAAGTCATGTTCGTTTCACCGGCATATACAAAAAGTTTACCTGCCGATTTTTGTAAAATCATAGATCCTACACCACCGGCCATACCACCGATACCAGTAATTGTAGCAATGGCGCCTTTAGGGAACATATCGCCTATGGTCGAAAATAAATTGGCACTCCATGCCTGATGGGCGGCACAGCCGATTGAAATGAGCAAAACGGGGATCCATGCGGCATGTTTACCCAGGTGGGCAAACTGTATTCCAAGTGGCTGCGCAAGTAGCACTGCGAGTGGGAAAAACGCAAATATCAACATGGCTTTCATTCGAGCTGCGTAAGGGTCTTGCCCACTACGGTTAATGAATATTGTAGGCAGTTTTCCTCCCAGGATTGATAAAACGGTAACAATGGCATAAAGTGTAAAGATAAGTGCCATTCCGAGGCCTTCAGATGTCTTGATCCCGAATTGCGTACTCAGGTATGAAGGGGTCCAGAACAAAAAGAACCACCATACGCCGTCCGTCATAAATTTCCCGGCAGCAAACGCCCATGTTTGTCTAAATGTAAAACACTTTAGGAAAGGTATTTTTGTCTCTTCTGCTTCTTGTTTTGCCAGTTGTTTTTTTTCTTGTTCCTCATCTTTATCCTGATTGATATATTCAAGTTCAAGAGCATTAACCCGTTTGTTTTTTTCGGGTTTATCATAAAGGAATACCCAGAATGCCATCCAGATAAAACCTAATGCCCCGATAACAATGAAGGCCATTTCCCAACCGAAATATTTTGCAAGGGGCGGGATACTCAGGGGTGCAAAAAGTGCACCGATCGAAGCACCTGCATTGAAGATGGAAGTAGCAAAAGCCCGGTCCTTTTTGGGAAAATATTCGGCAGTGGCTTTGATGGCGGCGGGAAAGTTTCCGGCTTCACCAAGTGCGAGGATAGCCCGTGCCACAAGGAAACACCACATACTTACCGTGGCGATGACTACAGCTACATCACCTGTGGCGGCAGCCAACTCTGCGGCGGTATGCATTCCTACCCATGATTCGGTAACAAGTCCGCAAGCAGCATGAAGACAAGCACCCACACTCCATACGCCAATGGACCAGAGGAATCCTTTTTTGGTACCCATCCATTCGACGAAGCGACCTGCAAAGAGCATACAGATGGCATAAAAAATGGAAAAGAAAGACGTAATAGTACCATAATGATTTTCGTCCCAATGGAATTCAGGTTTGATAAATTCATCCCAGGTAAGAGACAATACCTGTCTGTCCAGATAATTGATCGTTGTTGCGAAAAAAAGCATGGCACAGATGGTCCACCTGTAGTTGGTCATTTTTTCACCTACTTTGTTTAATGTACTCATTCGGTATAGTTTATTTGATTAATTGGTTGATTTTCTTACTTTTTTCAGGATTGAGAATGCTTCCTGTACTTTTTGGGTGATGGCAGGCCAGTTTCCGGAAGCGATCACCTCTTTCGGGAATAAATTAGATCCCATACCTACGCAGGTAACTCCCGCGTCAAACCATGCTTTCAGGTTCTCTTCAGTCGGTTCGACACCACCGGTAGGCATAATGCTCGACCAGGGGCAGGGACCTTTTACGGCAGCCACGAACTTAGGGCCGCCGACTGAGGATCCGGGAAATATCTTGACAATTTCGGCACCCAGTTCTTCTGCACGGGAAATATCGTTGAGGGAGCCGCAACCGGGGCTCCAGGCAATCTTCCTGCGGTTACAGGTAACAGCCATATCTTCTTTCAGGACAGGGGAGACAACAAAATTGGCACCCAATTGTATGTACAAAGATGCTGTTCCGGCATCTACCACTGAGCCGACACCCAGTATCATTTCCGGAAGTTCTTTAAATACCCATTTGTTCAGTTCGGCAAATACCTCATGTGCGAAATCGCCGCGGTTGGTAAATTCAAATACCCGTACACCTCCGTCATAACATGCTTTCAGTACCTGTTTGGCAATTGCTGCGTCGGAATGATAGAACACAGGAATGATACCTGTCTCTTTCATTTTCAGTGCTACTTCAATTCTTGTAAATCGTGCCATTTATATAGATTATTGTATATCAGAATTCTCTCCAGATATTTCCCTGTGTGCGCACACGGAAAAAATGCCTCTCAAAACGCAAAAGTAATGGATATATCAAAATAAACAAATTATCCATGTAAATTAGGATGTTTTCTTTCCATTATTTTATAAGATCCCGTTGAATTCAAAAAATTTGGCGATACTGCCTTTTTGCATCAGGAACTGGTATCCGGGACTTTTTTTAACATCTTCTTTGTAGTCAACCAGGATATCCGGGCAGATCTGTTCGATCAACCTGGAAGGGCATTTTTCGTCAAGAAATACGACCATGGATACAAATACCATCGAAGCCAGGAATAAGGCTCTTTCCTGTTGGTTTTTGCGGGGTTTATAATGAGATGATTGCGTGATCAGGTCATCGGTACGTACTCCTACAATCAGGCGGCCACCCAGACTTGCGGCTTCCGCCAGATAATCAAGATGCCGGGAGTCAATGTCCTCAAAATTTCCGTAGGTGAAAACAATAGGCCATTCCCGGTGACGCCACCGGGCTACTTGCTGGGTCATTAAAACATCGTTGCTTTCTATTTTCGAACGAATAAATTGGGTAAAATCAGTTCTCACCGTTTACTTTTGTTTAGATATATTTATGGTATGATTATTCCTGAATTTTTTACTGTAGAATACAAAAATCAATGATACGCTTCCCAGTATAATGAGCACCAACGAAGTCGTGGAATGGGATATCGTGGCATAAACCATTCCATCTTCACGGGAAAGTCCGAATATGGTTAATCCCATCGAAACAATCCAATGATAAGCTCCAATACCTCCCTGTACCGGTATGACAAATGACAGCGTACTTAACACAAGAATGAACAGTGCATCGGACAAACCCAGTGATGACGTAACATTCAGGGAAAAGAACATGACATATGTCTGCAAGAAGTACATGGCAAATATAATGATATTTAATAACAGGAATGTACCAAAACTTTTCATTTTGTATATGGATTTGATCCCGTTGAATATTCCTGTCAACCAACCTTTTATTTTTCGTAACATGGTGATCTTTGCCAGTTGTGTCCTGAAGATTTTCCATATAAGGACAAATGCCAATATGGTCAGTACAAAAATGATGACGATCCAGATGATGCTTCTTTTCCCCGGAATTCTCTCTATCACCGGATCAAAGATATGATGTGTGATGAAACCACCCACCATGTCGAATTTTAATAATAATATGAGGAGCAGCATCAGTACGGCCATCAGCATATCGAATATCCTTTCGACGATGACGGTTCCGAATACCCGGTCGACAGGTAATTTATCGGTACGGTTCAATACTCCGCAACGCGTGATTTCACCGATCCGTGGAAATACGAAATTAGCCAGGTAACCAATATTGATTGCATGAAAGATATGGGACACTTTAGGACGCATATCCATGGGCGCCAGTAATAATCTCCACCGGTATGCCCTGAAGATCAAAGCCAGTACGGCAAACAGAACAGAAAACGCTACCCACCGGTAATCGGCCTGTTTGATCTGTAGCATGAGCTCTTTCAGGTCGATGCCACTAAAAGCAAAATAAAGCAGTGTAAGTCCTACTAAAAGAAAAAATATAAATTGAAGGGCTTTGACTAACTTGCGATTCACTATCTGACTAACTTGTTGGTTTCAGTATCGGGAAAGATCACCGTGGGAGAAAATGTTTTTGCTTCTTCAAAATCCAAGATGGCATAAGACATGATAATGACCACATCGCCTACGGCAACTTTCCTGGCAGCAGGTCCGTTAAGGCAGATCATCCCTGTTCCCCGGCTTCCCTTAATGACGTATGTGTCAAAACGCTCTCCGTTGTTGATATTGACTATGGAAACCTTTTCATTTTCGATCAGGTTGGCTGCATCCATCAGGTCTTCATCAATGGTGATACTGCCAATGTAATTAAGGTCCGCTTCAATAACAGTTACCCTGTGTATCTTGGATTTTAAAACTTCTATTTTCATCGTATCTCAATATGCAATGTTATCAATGAGCCTTACTTTTCCGGCAAATACGGCAATGCATCCCTGTAATGCGTTTTCCTGGTAGATTATTGCAGGTTGCAGGGATTCCCGGTCGACAATGTCAAAATATTCTACGTTCAACTCTTCAGAACGGTTGATCTGGTTGATCACCCATTCTTTCAAGTCTTTAAGAGGCATGGATGCCACCTTTTTTTTGCTTTCAAACAGTGTTTGTGCAATTAATGGGGCACTCTTTCTCTGGGCTGCGGTGAGGCGCGTATTACGGGAACTCATGGCCAGGCCGTCCGGTTCGCGGATGATCGGGCAAGCGACGATTTCTACGGGATAACCTAATTTTTTCACGATATACCGGATAATGGCCAGTTGCTGGAAATCCTTTTCACCAAAATAAGCTTTCTCCGGTTGAACCATATCAAATAATTTCGTGACTACCTGTGCAACCCCATTAAAATGGCCCGGCCGGAAAGCGCCTTCCATGACTTTGTCCAGCATGCCGAAATCGAATTGCCGGGTATCCTTTTCCGGATATATTTCATTGACCTCAGGAGCAAATAAATAATCGCAACCTACATCATTCAGTTTTTCAACATCTTCCGGAAATGTCCTGGGGTAGTTGACCAGATCATTCTGGTCGTTGAATTGGGTAGGATTTACGAAAATACTGGCTACTGTAACGCAGTTTTCTTTACGACACTGTTCTATCAGGGAAATATGTCCCTGATGTAAAGCACCCATGGTAGGAACGAATCCTATAGACATCCCTTTTTCTTTAAATGGATGCAACTCCTCAGCCAGTGCTCTTTTCGTTTCAAAAATCTTCATTCGTATGGACGAATATACTGTATGTATGCTGTTGCCGGCATATAATAAAACCGGTATATGCCCTCTTTCACGGCTACAAAGGTACAAGAATAATTAAAACGATAAGTGTGAAAAAGTCATAATATTAAAATTTATTGCCTTCGGGGAGACATTGTAAATGAAAAATTATCGCGGCACAATCCGGCTAATTCTATCGAATATTACTGCTACTAACAATATTCGGTATTATATTTGTACGGTGAAATAAAGTGAGATCGGCTATATAATGTTGAATATAAATAATTATGTATGAAAAAAATTTCGTATTTACTATTGATCCTATTTTTAGGAATTACAGCGTGTGAGGGACCAACAGGTCCGATGGGTCCGGCAGGTCCTCCAGGAGATGATGCGGGAGCGACACAATGGTGGAATATACCAATTGAGATCGACCGTAATGGATGGGAATTAGTGGGTAATGCAGGTGAGACCGGATCTTATTATATCGCCATCGTTGATATTCCCGAACTGACCGAAGATATTTATTTTGATGGGGCAATTATCTGTTATTACCGGTTTAATGAGGGTAATACTGAAGTGCTGACCACCCTTCCATATACTTATTATGACATCATAGATGATAATGGTACGGAATCAAGAGTGGCTGTACAATACTCCTATGATGTGACCCCTACCACTAAAGCAGGAAACGGAACAATTGCCCTTAAGCTGACTTTTAGCGATTTCCAGACAGGGGAATTTGGTCCTCCGGAAAAAGCTGTTTTTAGATTATCTTTGATTTATTAGAAGATGATAAGTTGTTTTCTTTAAACAAAAAACCGGAAAAGATATCTTTTCCGGTTTTTTGTTTAAAGATTTTGAGTTTTTATTCTTCCTTATTAATTGAAAGAAGAAAAACGGGTATATTTATCCTGTACGTTGATATAATAGGCTTTATACTTAATGTAGTGGTTTCCTTTCTGGTATTCCCACACCACATTTCCCGCCTTGTATATCTTTCCGATACAGGCTTCAAAAATGAGCGTATAATGTATTCCGGTAGCTTCGTATGCCTGTATGATCGATTTGAACAATACGCTACGGTCTGCAAAATGACCGATAACCGGAAGGTTGTATTTCCGTTGTTTTTTCTTTTTTTCTATTCTTGCTTTGATCTCCTCAGGTGTTGGTTGATGCATCATGACTTCAAATACTTTATAAATGATTAAATCAATGTCAAAGATATACCTTTATTCTCAATTTTACGAAGGATATGAAAAAAAGTTGCATTTTGAATGAATTTTTTCTTTCACATACAAAGAACGGGAATGTTATCCCGAATCATTATCTTTGTCTGGACTGTATTAATAATTTAGGATATGTTAAAAAGTATATATTCATATAATGTGAATGGCTTGCGTGCGGCCATGAATAAAGGATTTGACGAATGGTTACAGGATAAGCAGCCGGATATATTGTGTCTCCAGGAAACCAAGATACAGATGGAACAAGTTGATACATCTGTATTTGATCGCCTGGGTTATCGTCATTATTGGTTCTGTGCCGAGAAAAAAGGTTACAGTGGCGTATCTATTTTAACCAAGGACAAACCGGACCGGATCGTGTATGGTATGGGGGTTGATAAGTACGATGCAGAAGGACGTATGATACGGGCTGATTTCGGTGATGTGAGTGTCATTTCGGTTTATTTTCCTTCCGGTACTTCAGGAGAAGCCAGGCAGGCTTTTAAGATGGTTTTCCTGTCCGACTTTCTCGAATATATAGAGAACTTAAGGAAGGAACGTCCTAATCTGGTCATATCCGGAGACTACAACATAGCCCATACCGAAAAAGATATCAATTATCCAGAAAAGCACCATAAAATGTCTGGTTTTTTGCCGGAAGAAAGGGCATGGATGGACCAGTTCCTGGCACACGGATATGTAGACACCTTCCGGATGTTCCATAGCGAACCGAACCAGTATAGCTGGTGGAGTTACCGTTCACGGGCAAGGGAGAAGGATCTGGGATGGAGAATAGACTATAATACGGTGACGGAAAGTATGCGCGGAAGGGTCAAAGATGCGTCCATCATGCAGAGTGCCGTGCATTCCGATCATTGTCCTGTAATCGTATCGGTCGACATTTAAAACCAACCGACACGTACTGCGAAGGAAGCGCCGAATCCCCGAAAATCTTTATTTTCCATTTTTGGAAGGTCGATGCCGAATATTAATTGGTAATTGACACCCACACATATTTGTATGAAAGAAGTGATGTTCAGTTTTACCTGGAATGTAGGCATTATAATATTAATCCTGTCTCGGGAAACGGTCTCCTCCGTATCAGCATCCCGTAATGTTAGATATCCCCATCCGAATTTTGAGGCAACAGAGTACTGGAATATTCTTTTTGATAAAAAGGTTACTCCGGTAAATATACCTCCCTGTGTTAACACGATCCTCTTGTCTTTATAAAATTCATCTTCAGGGTGAATTTTATGAACTCCCAGGACGCGGCTACTATAGCCACCAAAATAAAAATTGTTCAATACCAAAGCTACATCTCCACCCACATAGGTAACATATTTGTTGAAAAAGGGACTGACACCGGAGTGAAAGCTGCCGAAAGCACTTACATATGCATCATGGCCAAGCAGTGTTTTCGTTTCCGATGATTGCCCTTCTTTTTCTTTTGACCAGCCCGGAAGAGTGACCGTCAGCATAAGGAAGAGAAAAAATATCCGTAACATTATTTCTGTGGTGTAATGTATGGTTTTTAAAGGTAGGATTTAATTTATATCATAAGACGAGAGCACGTTTCCGATAGCGACCGTTACCAGCATTTTGGATATTCTGAATTCACTTTTTTTTCGTTCGAGGTTTGCATAGAAAAACTTGGTATTCATTCGGTTGGCCAACTCATTGCTCAGTTCTGTAATCGCCTCGTTTTTTGCATTGTCAAGCATACATGTCGGGCGTGCATCAATTTGGCGGATAATTTCTATGGCTTCTTTAATCAAATCGATATACTGGTTAGCTATTTGGTCATCGTACAGATAAAAACTGTTGATCTTTTCCTGGATTTCGATTAATTGTTCCCTCATAATATTTTTATTATTATTCTGTTTGCAGAACATTTAATATTATATAATCAGCGAAAATACAATTTTTTTGCTAATGATTAGAAAATATGGAATAAAATCTTTTATCATCAGGAGAGAATACGACCGCTCCTATTGGGTGGTTGGTTTGTCCTTTTTTCCTTCTTCAAAAAATAAATCGATCCTTAGTTGTTCGATCCGGTCCATAGCATATACCTGGAATTTATTTCCTTCCGTTTCTTTCAGGTCTTTTTTATTTTTCCATGTGGGATCGGCCAGGTCCAGATACCTGATATACCAGTCCAGGGCTTGTTTTTTCCTGTTTCCCATATCATAGGATAAAGCGACTTCGTAGTAATTATCGATATAGGGCAGGGTTTTGGTTCCTTCGATAAACGATTTTGCGGCATCATCATAACGGTATAATCTCCGGTAGAGGAATCCCTTTTGCACTTCAGTCTTGTACTTAATAGTATCATAGTGTGCAATAATGCTATCCATATGTGCGAATACATCCAACCCTTTTTCTGCATTTCCGGTATACCCATGAACTACCCCCAGGTAAAGCATGGTATTCAGGTTATCCGGATCGGTTTTCAACGCCATGCTCATATATTTTTCAGCTGTCGAATAATCCATCAGGAAATAATTCAGCATGCCGTAGTGGCGACTGGTTGTGGTGCTTGTGTCGCCTAGTTCCAGTGTCTTTTCCAACGCTTTCATGGCATATTTGGTTCTACCTTGCCGGTACCAGGCAACGCCTGTTTGTTTCCAGGCTTCCACATTCATAGAATCCCTTTCAATGGCTTCTTTTCCGATATCGATCGCCTTTTCAGGTTGTTCCATGGAAATATAAATTTTCATCAATAATCCGTAAAGCGCCCTGTTGTTCGGATAACGATCCAGTGATTTTTGGTAACAACCGGCTGCATGATCCATACTATCCAACCGGAAATAGCAGTCTCCCATATTTTTATATACCAGCCAGTTAAGCGTATCCTGGTCAGTGACCTGTTTTAATAAATCCAACGCATTAGCGTATTTTCCTGCCGATTGCAACGCATTGGCCAAAGTTATTTTCCACCGGAGTTTTTCAGGTTCATCCGTAACCAGTTCTTCATATAGGCGAATGGCTGTGTGAGGTTGTCCGGATTGAAGGTAAAGCATAGCAAGAGCCGATTTTGCTTCGGTACTTTTTTCATTCAACCGGAGTGCCCGTTGGTATGAGAGAATTGCATGATCATAACGGTAGAGATTTTCGAATACTTTACCTTTTAAAAAATAAGAACGGTAATGGGTACTATCTTCCTCAATGTATAGATGTATCTTCCGTAATGCTTCTTCATATTGCCCCGATATGTATAACTCCCAGGCCTGATCGTAATTTTTATTTTGTGCGTAAAGCGTTGTGCAAAATAAAAAGCAGATGGTCATATATCTCATATTTTCCGGTTTTTGATGTAATGCAAATATAAACTAAAAGTATAAATGTGGAATTAAAAGTTTAGTTTTTTAGGAAAGAGAAGATGTATTCGGGTAGGGAGTAAATTAAATTATTGATAATATCAATTGATTACGTGGTATTTGTACAAAAATGTAAAAACCTGGGGTTATTAACATAAATTGTACCGTAAATTGAATTCTCTTTCTTATATTCGTACCGAATTAACGATTTCTTATTAAGAATTTTAAATTTAGCCTGATGAGTGATCTTTTTGACGGGCAAACCTATCAATATATAGTACTGCCGATAATTGTCTTTTTTGCACGGATCTGTGATGTTACACTGGGTACTTTACGTATTGTATTTGTTTCCAAAGGGAAAAAAAACCTGGCTCCGGTACTTGGATTTTTTGAAGTCTTTATATGGATTGTTGTGATCAGCCAGATATTAAAAAGCGTCGATAACTTTGTCTGTTATTTTGCCTATGCAGGAGGATATGCGGCCGGCAACTTTATCGGAATGCATATCGAAGAACGTATCGCCATAGGAGTTCTGTTGATCAAGGTCTTTTCATCCAAGGACCTGGTACCGTTGCAAAAAGAGCTTTCCCAGTCCGGATTTGGCACGACACTGATTGACGGAGACGGATCTGTTGGTAAAGTGAAAATTCTATATGCAGTCATCAATCGGAAAGCATTTGATAAGGTTGAAAAGATATTGACTGGTTTTGATCCTTCCTTGTTCTATGTCATTGAAGATGTCCGTTCGGCCAAGGCAGGTATCTTTCCTACGACCAAACGTTTCAATGCCCCGTTTCAGCGTGTACTCAGGCGTGCCCGTCCGGGGAAATAAATGAATAGTTTTTAAGCGGGAATTTATATATTTTCCGGAGATATGGTATCTTACACTATCTTTGCAACTTTTACTTGAATTGGATATTCGGATGATGTCCAACTTTATCAGGCATCATTCATATAAAGAAATAAGCAGGCCGTTCTATCGCAGCATTGCTGAGGAAAGTCCGGGCAACGCAGGGTACCATGCTTCCTAACGGGAAGCTGTCGTGAGGCAGATGAGCGTAACAGAAAATAACCGCCGTGCTTTCGGGCAGGGTAAGGGTGAAAAGGTAGGGTAAGAGCCTACCGGTTCCGGTGGTGACATCGGAAGCCGTACGCATCATGGGTTGTAAGGCCATGTATACCGTCGTTTGAGGGCGACCCGCCCGATGACGGGGGGTAGGCCGCATGATTCCGCTGGTGACGGCGGAACGAGATAAATGATAGAACCCGGGAAACCGGTGACAGAACCCGGCTTACAGGCCTGCTTTTTTATATAAAACCTATCTTTGGGAAAAGAGTTATCTTTGTATTTATAATAAATGCGATGTCGATGGATTCAAAGAAACAATTGTTAAAACGGATTGCTGCGCTTGTCTCTGAGAACAAGGAATTAAAGGAAAAGTACAAGTCGATTTCCGAATCTTTTGATCAATTGTCGGAAGAGTTAGAGCGATATAAAAAACGCTCAATGGATGAAACTGCCGGTAAAAAGCAGAAAGGAAATTATAAACAGGTAAGGTTTGATACGGTTACCATATTATTTGTAGAAATAAAGGGTTTTTCCACTATCCTTGATACTTCTTCAGATATGACATCCCAAATGGATAAGTTGGATGCATTATTGTTTCGGTTTAATGAAGTAGCTGAAAAACACCGTTTGGTAAAATTACAAAGTATCGGTGATAACTTTATTTGTGCGGGAGGTATTCCTGAAAAAAATATCACCAATCCGATTACTGTGACAATTGCAGCACTGGAAATGTTACATATTGTTGAGAAAGAGGCTGAGTTGGGAGGCCAACAGATATGGAAGCTGAATATTGGTATCCATACAGGCTCGGTGATATCCAGGATGGATAGTAAGGATCAGAATTATCATTTAAAGGGAGATACGGTGAATGTCGTTTCCCGTATCGTATCGGTAGGAAAAGAAAATACCATTACTATTTCAGCCTCCACTTATGAATTGATCAAAGAATTATTTGATTGTACCTATTTCAATACCCTTCCCGTAAAATACCAGAATAGACTGGAATTGTTCACGGTAAATGGTATTCATTCAAGGTTTGCTTTGGATAAGAACAGGTACCTTCCCAATGATGCCTTCAGGATACAATTCCTGCTGATACAATTCGGTGATTTGCAGGAGCATGTGTTGGACATGCTGGAAAAGAAATTGCCGGACTTTTTGTATTACCATAATGTAAAGCATACTGTAGATGTTGTGACGGAAAGTGAGTTGATCGGTTGGGCTGAAGGCCTGAATGACCAACAGTTGCTGTTGCTTAAAACAGCTGCGCTTTTTCACGATGCCGGACATACTATTTCTTATGCGGACCATGAGGAGCGAAGTACTGAGATTGCGCGGGAAATGCTTCCCCACTATCAATATACACCCCAGGAAATAGATGAAATATGCAGGATTATTATGGCGACTAAATTGCCTCCCAAGCCTACAGATATCCTTGAAGAAATTATATGCGATTCTGATCTGGATTATTTAGGACGTACGGATTTTATTCCTGTGTCCAATGCCTTATACGAAGAGTTAAAAGCACAAAATAAAATGACATCGTTGAATGAATGGAACAAACTTCAAATAAAGTTCATCGGATCGCATCAATATTTTACCAAGACCGGAAGGAATTTACGTGAAGTAAAAAAACAGGAGCAAATTGAACGGATCAAACAGTTGATAGAAGATTGATTTTCTTATAGCCGGATCGTAAAATTCTTCCAATTTAATTACTATTTTTGTATCGTCTGAAATGTTGACGGATACCGGATTTCAATGATAAATTTTTTTAATGATAGAAAAACTGATTTACTTGGAGGGTATTGACCCTCTTGATTTATATGGTGTAAATAATTTATTGTACGAAAAGATAAGGAGTTTTTTTCCTAAGTTGAAAATAGTGGCCCGTGGCGATGAAATCAAGGTAATGGGCGAACAGCCGGAAATAGAACGTTTCGAACATGTGTTACAATATCTGATCAGCTACCATCAAAAATACAATCAACTTACCGAAGCGGATATTGTTAAGATCATGGAAGATACTGTGGCCGCCGAATTGGATTTGTCGGGTGTGGATGACAGTGTGATTGTCTACGGCAACAACGGTAAGAGCATACGTGCCCGTACTGTGAATCAACGGTTGTTGGTGGATGAATATGGAAAAAATGACTTGTTGTTTGCTATCGGTCCGGCAGGTACAGGAAAGACATATACAGCTATAGCTTTGGCTGTGAGTGCTTTTAGGAATAAATCAGTCAAAAAGATTATTCTGACCAGGCCCGCTGTCGAAGCAGGGGAGAAGCTCGGATTTTTACCGGGGGATATGAAAGAGAAGCTTGACCCTTATTTGCAACCGCTATATGATGCTTTGCACGATATGATCCCGCCGCGCAAACTGGCTGACCTGATTGAAGCCGGTACCGTTCAGATAGCTCCTTTGGCTTATATGCGCGGAAGGACGCTGGATAATGCCTTTGTGATATTGGACGAGGCACAGAATGCTACTGTCAACCAGTTAAAAATGTTTCTCACCCGGATGGGACGGAATGCTAAATTTATTGTTACCGGTGATATCACACAAATCGATCTTCCGAATAAAAACCTTTCCGGACTGAATTCAACTGTTCATTTATTGAAGGATATCAAAGGTATTTCAGTCATTCATTTTGATCAGCGTGATATCGTCAGACACCCATTGGTGAAAGACATTGTTGCGGCTTATGACCGGCAGGAAGAAAAAGAAAAAAATAAAAATAATAAAGAGTAAAATAATGAATGCACTTACAAAAACCAATTTCCATTTTCCGGAACAAAAAAGCCTGTATGTCGGAAAAGTTAGGGATGTATATGATATCGACGGTCGTTATTTAGTAATGGTGGTAAGTGACCGCATATCGGCGTTTGATGTTGTCTTACCCAGGGGTATTCCATATAAGGGACAGGTATTGAATCAGATAGCATCAAAGTTTTTGGATGCTACGGCTGATATTGTACCTAACTGGAAAATTGCATCTCCGGATCCTATGGTGACCATAGGGCATCGTTGTGCGCCTTTTAAAGTAGAAATGGTTATACGCGGGTACCTTACAGGGCACGCATGGCGTGAATATCAATCGGGAAAACGTATGCTATGCGGCGTCCCTCTACCTGATGGTATGAAAGAAAATCAGAAATTCGATCGTCCGATCATTACTCCAACTACCAAAGCTGATGAAGGACATGACCTGGATATCTCAAGGGAAGAGATCATCAGGCAACATCTGGTTTCGGAAGCCGACTATATTCAGCTGGAGTCATATACTCAGGCTTTATTTGCCCGGGGAACACAAATGGCGGCAGAGAAAGGGTTGATTTTGGTCGATACCAAATATGAATTTGGTAAAAAAGATGGTAAAATATATTTAATTGATGAGATCCATACGCCCGATTCGTCGCGTTACTTTTATGCCAATGGTTATGAAGATCGTCTGGCAAAAAATGAACCTCAGAAACAATTATCAAAAGAGTTTGTTCGCCAATGGCTGATCAGTAATGGTTTTCAGGGAAAAGAGGGGCAACAGGTACCGGAAATGACGGATGATTATGTTCATCAGGTTTCAGAGCGATATATCGAATTGTTCGAGAAAATAACAGGAGAAACTTTCCAAAAAGCCAATACGGATCATTTGGAACAACGAATCGAAACGAACATTACAGGATACTTGAAAGACTTATTGTAGATCCGGAATAGAGATAAAAAATTAAAAGATGGAAATATTAAATGGTATCCTTTCCCGTCGAAGCATCCGGAAATATACGGATGAAGTTATCCTGCGGGAAAAAATTGAAGGGTTGATTAAATACGGAATGTATGCACCGTCAGCACGTAATAAGCAGCCATGGCATTTTGTCTTGCTGAACGATCAGGTGATTTTTGAAAAAATGCTGGAATTCCAGCCCCATACCAAAATGTTGGCTGATGCGCAATGGGGGATTGTGGTTTGTGGTGATGATACATTGTCACATACGCCCGATTATTGGCCGGTAGATTGCGCTGCAGCAACTCAAAATATCCTGTTAGCTGCTCATGGAATGGGATATGGAGCTGTGTGGCTGGGAATATACCCTCGTCCGGAGCGGGTTTCGGCCATGAAGGAGATACTGGCATTGCCGCCTCATATTCATGCGTTTTCTGTGATATCCGTTGGAGTTCCGGCACAGGAACCGAATCAACCCGAACGTTTCCATCCTGAAAGGATACACCTGAACCAATGGTAATATGGATAATTTTATTGATGTATTGAAAATTATACTTCCATCTGTCATTTTATTGATGGCGGTATACTATATTGTCGGAAGTTTTTTCCGGAATAGTGAGAAAAGGTATAAATTAAAGGCAGTTAGAGGTAACCAGAAGTTAATCACGCCCATACGTTTACAGGCTTACGAACGACTTGTACTTTTTTTAGAGCGGATTTCTCCTGAATCCCTGGTGATGCGTGCCAATTATCCGGCTAATACCAGTGAACAATTGCACAATGAATTGTTGCAGGCCATCCGTGCCGAATACGAGCATAATTTATCACAACAGCTATATGTGTCTATCGAAGCATGGAATAGTGTGAAGAATGCCAAGAATTATACCATATCTTTGATCAATTCTGCTGCCGGTGAAGTGGAAGACAATGCTCCGGCCATTGAACTGAGTAAAAAAATCCTGAATATGATGATGGAACTGGAACTGCCTCCGACCCAAAAAGCTATTGAGGAACTGAAAAAAGAGATACAGCAGATTTTTTGATATTAAGCGCTCAGTGCTATTCGTTATTTTTTTTAAGTTGCATATATTGAGTTAATTAAGCCACTAAGTATAACGTTGATCTATAGGTATTACTTAATAATTTAGAAAAGAGGGAAATAAGAACATAAAAATGTTATATCTTTGCGGATATCAGTATGTTCATTCTAAAATGATGATCATAAATGTTTTTGTGAAGACCAAAAACTCTTTATTGTATGAAAAATAAGGGTATCCAGTTTATCATTCCTTTACTTAAGAATAAGTTCAGTCTTTCATTCATCGTTTTTTTTGTCTGGATCGTTTTTTTTGATTCCAATAATTTAATTGAGCGTACGGTAAGCCTGAATCGGGTGCATCAGTTGGAGAAAGATAAAATATATTATGAAAATAAGATCAGGGAAGACCATGCGAAGTTGGACGAACTGAAAAGCAATCCTGAAAATCTGGAGAAGTTTGCCCGGGAACAATATCTGATGAAAAAAGAAAACGAAGATATCTTTATTATTTCAGAATAAAATTCATGACAGGCGATATACTACTTGATTTTCCTGTCTATCAGACTCCTATTATACTTGCATCGGGATCACCCCGCCGGATCGAATTAATGAAACAGGCCGGATTCCGGTTTTCCGTAAAAACAGCTGCTAATGTAGATGAGTCTTATCCGCCGGGTTTGAAAAGGGAACAGATTCCTGTTTATCTGGCCAAGGTCAAGGCAGATGCATTCCTGGATACATATGGAGTCGATGATATGACGGTGGTCATTACAGCCGATACTATTGTCTGGATGAATGATTGTGTGCTGGGGAAACCGGTAAGCAGGGAGGAAGCGATCGGTATGTTGTCCGCATTATCCGGAAATAAGCATCATGTTTATACCGGAGTTTGTCTCACATCACGAAAAAAACAACAGTCATTCTTTTCAGAAAGCAAGGTGTTTTTCCGTAAATTGGATATGAATGAAATCAGCTATTATGTCGATCATTACCAACCGTATGATAAAGCCGGTGCATATGGGATACAGGAATGGATCGGATATGTCGGGATAGAAAAAATAGAAGGCTCTTATTTTAATATCGTTGGATTACCCATACAGAAGTTATATTGTGAACTGTGTAGCTTTATCGCCTGATATTTCATTTTCCGACGGGAACAGTAAAATAAAATGTACTTCCTTCGTTTTCCAGGCTTTCGAACCAGATATTCCCATTATTCATTTCGACGAAATCTTTACAGAGCACTAAACCTAATCCGGATCCTTTTTCATTAGCTGTTCCCCTGCAAATAACATTTTCATTCATACAGAACAGCTTTTTTTGCTTTTCTACAGGCATACCGGTGCCGTTGTCAGTAACAGATATAGTTACCTGATTACCTGTTAATTTACTTTCAATTTTTATGGTACCCTTGGCATGAGTGAATTTAATGGCATTGGAGATCAGGTTACGGAGTACAACATCGAACATGTTGGTATCAGCATATACCTTAATGGATGCGACATTGTTCTGTAAAATAATACCTTTTCGGGAGGCCTGCCCGTTTAGCTGATTGGATACCATCAGACTCCTTTCTTTGAGATCAAAGTTTTCCGGTTCGGCATGTATCCCTTTCATTTGAGTTTTAGACCAATATAAAAGATTATTGATCAGAAGGAGTGTGTCGTCTACCTGATGGGAAAGTTCTTTAAGCATATCCCGTTGTGTATCTGCATCAATAAATGATTGTGAGGCGGATTTCAATAAAATGGAAAGGGATGCGATCGGACTTCTTAAATCATGGGCTACAAGGGAAAACAACCGGTCTTTTACTCCATGTAATTTTTGTAATTCTTCATTGGTTTTCTTCAATAAACGGTGGTCAACTACTCTTCGTTTATAATACCTGAACAATAGAACAGAAAGTATAACTATCAGGATCAATAAGATAGTCAACAGGAAAATCATCTTACGTTGTATCTGCTTTTCTTTATGTAATGTATTAAAGTCTGCTTCTGATTTTTCAAATTGATCCCATGTTTTCATTCTGGCAGTTTCCAATGTCTTGGATTTTAGAAAAATACTATCTTTTAACGCCATCCGTTCTTGATGATGTTTATAGGCATTGTAGTAATCCCCCCGTAAAGAGTCAAGGTGTTCATGGATGACCGTTGTCATGTAACGTGCCTGGATATCATCTGTTGACAAATACTTATATTTTTCAACATAAAATAAGGCAGAATCTTCATTCCCAAGGTAGGCGTGAGCAATGGCAAGGGATTTATAAAGAAAATCAAGGCCATTAGGATTTGTAACGTCTTTGAGAAGCGGCATGGCTTCATGTATCCGTTTAATGGATTCCTGGTCTTTGTCCCGATGTGCAAGGTAAACACTATGATGAACAATCACGGAGCCTTTATAGATACCATAGCAGGAAGTATCACTAAGTACCATTTCTATGGCATCCAGTAATTTTTCATCCATCGTCACCTCCAGTTGCATGAATATATAATTTAAAGCCCTTGATATCTCCTTGATATTCTTTGACTCCATCGCCAGATCCAATAACTTGTGGCCGTAAAGATTTGAGTTTTCAAAATCCTTTATAGTGGCTGATACAAGTGCTATATTGCCATATACATAACAGAGCCGTAAAGTATCCTTTAGACGGGTATATAACGATTCGGCTTTCTTGTACATTACGAAGGACTGATAATAGTCTTCAGTATACATATATCCTATTCCCAGGATATTAAAACCTCTGGCTAATCCGGGTTCGTAATCTTTTTCTTTGGCCATATTTATGGCTTTCTGTGCATACGTCTTGGTTTTTTCAAATTCATTATGCAGATAATATTCATAAGCGATATTATTTAACAGGTCAACTTTTGCTGGATGATCTTTCCGGGACAAGGATAAACAATTTAACAAACTGTCTATTTTTGTGGTTGACTGTGCTACAATACCGTTATTGAATAAATAAATCAAAAGAAAAAATATGACCCCGGTCCTTGGCATATATGTTTTTTTTTATTTTATACGGAATTTATATGGAAAAGTTCCCAATTTTCAACAAAACATATGCCTTCCGGAAAAGAAACATGGTTAAGCTATACTTTTGAGTAGAAATGTTTTACTTTCGCGTTTTTTCTTCGTGTATTTTTAAACAATGGGCAATCATTTTTTCCGGTTCAAACAATTTATAGTCAACCAGTCGATGGCTGCGATGAAAGTGGGTGTAGACAGTGTGTTGCTGGGGGCATGGGTGGATGTTTCCCATGTTTCGCGTGTTCTGGACGTGGGTACGGGAACCGGGTTACTCGCTCTGATGATGGCACAACGAATTCCGGAGACTTATATTGATGCAGTGGAAATTGATGAAGAGGCGTGTGCACAGGCCCGGAGAAACGTGGAGGAAAGCCCGTGGAATAAACATATAACAGTAACCTGTGGTGATTTCAGGAAATATGAATATCCAACAGGTATCAATTATGATTTAGTGATCTGTAACCCTCCTTTTTTTATAAGATCATTTAAATCAGAAGACAAGAAGCGTAACCTGGCTCGTCACAATGATACTCTTTCGCATGAAGACCTGTTATCTGCATCAATGAAACTACTTTCTTCGGATGGGATTGTGGCAGTTGTATTACCGGCGACTGAAGCCCGATTATTCCTGGAGACAGCAGCTTCTCACGGATTATATCCGAAACGGCAGCTTCAGATACAATCTTATCCTTCCAAACCACCTCACCGCCTGTTGCTGGAATTGTCCAAAACCAACGGATCCGTTGAAAGCAGTATCTTGTCAATAGAAAATCACGAAAGAACCGATTTTACGGATGCTTACAAGGAAATGACAAGAGAGTTTTACGTAAAGTTTTGACGCTGTTTTTGTTGATGAATTTATTTCACATCATTGAGTGATGATTTCCATGGAATTTAGTAGCCGTTCTATATTATTTTTATTGGAAAAACACAATAAGTTCAGTACAGGGTATAATCGATTAATTATAAATAAGCTATGCGCCTGTTTGATGTTTTCATACTCTCAAATATTTATTGAAAATATGAAAATTAAAAAAATGATTTATAGAGTTTATATGAAATACAGACAAATGTGTTAGATTTGGGCTAAATTCGGTTTAACGAATTGATTGTGATCCGTCAAATAGAAACTTGTTTATCTAAATATATCACCTATGAAAAAAAGTAACTGCCTGGATTTAAGGAGGTATTTATTTACATCTCTTTTCTTTGCTATGCTCGTTCTACTCTCTTTTTCTTGTAGTTTGGGAGAGAAAAATGCGGTTGAAAAATTGCAAATCAATTTCACAACAAACCCTATCGGATTGGACGACCCAACACCTCGTTTCAGTTGGCGGATAAAATCGGACAAAAGGGGTGTAATGCAAGAATCTTATCGGATAATTGTATCTACGGATAAACAAGGGAAATCAGTCGTATGGGATTCGGAAGTTGTGAATAATTCGCAATCTATCAATGTCCCGTATACTGGAAGCGCTCTTCAACCCAACACTCGCTATTATTGGAATGTGGAGATTGCCAGTAATAAAAACGATAAAATTAAGTCTAAAGAGTTGGCGTATTTTGAAACAGGCTTATTGAATTCCGGATGGAACGATGCCCAATGGATTCGTCATTTGAAAAAAAGTGAATTAAATAATTCCGATATTTCAAATTTCGATTTGGAGGCAGATGTTACACTGCTGTCCGACAATATAGGTATCATTTTCGGTGCATCAGACATGGGCAATATGCATATGTGGTCTGTGAATACTCATGATCATGAACACCCTATTTTACGGCGACATGTTTATGTAAACGGACGTTTAAATCAGGCCGATATTTCCATGAAGGAATTTTTCACTAAGGCTGATTTGCTGAACAAGGAACTTAGGGTGAAAATTAGTGTCAGGGGAAATAAAATAGAAACTTATATCGATGGTAAACTAGTAGATACCGACCACGACTCGCCTCTAAAAGGTGATTATATCGGTTTTAGGGCGTTCAAAAGTCACAATCTAAACGAACATGCCTATATCGACAATATTAAACTGACATCATATGCCAGCTCAACTTCATCCGTAACTCTCGAAGAGGATTTTGAAAAAGAATCAAACAACTTCGATCAGGCAGAAACAATCGTTGTTGATGGGAATACAAAGTTAAACGTCTATTCAAAAAACAACGTTTTCAGTTTTCTACAAAATTCGGCAGGCGAAGTTCCGATGTTCAGGACAAAAATTGACTTGGACAAAAAAGTGGAATGGGCACGGATTTACTCATCAAGCTTGGGTATGTACGATCTGTTTGTTAATGGTGAGCGTGTCGGTCGTAAAATGGAGAATGGCTCTGTTATTTATGACGAGCTTAAGCCCGGATGGACCCATTATCTCAAAACTGTTTTCTACACCACCTATGACATAACTGATCAGCTTAAAAAGGGAGAGAACGCAATAGGGGCGATAGTTACGTCGGGTTGGATTAGCGGTGCCATTGCTCACAATAGGTACGGAAATCCCGATTTGGGTTTTATAGCCAAGATCATGGTAAAATATAGTGATGGCAGTTCCGATACTTTCGTTACCAATACGGAAACCTGGGTGTCTTCTAATCAATCGGCCATCCGAAAAGCCGACATATACCACGGGGAGCACTATGATGCACGTATGGAGAGCAATTGGAACAGTCCGGGGTATGATGATTCCGGTTGGCAAAAAACCGGAATCAACACTTTTTTCAAAGGTAACATTACCGCCTTTATTGCTCCGCCGGTACAAATAAGAGAGGAGATGAACCAAACTCCAAAAACAACGACCATCTATGACGGAATTACTCAAACAGGTTCCACCTTTGGCGAAGTTAACGTTATTAATAAATTGGAGGGCAAATCGATTATAAATCTTAAAAAAGGAGAAACCGCGATCATCGACTTTGGACAAAATATTGTGGGTTGGATTCACTTTAAAGTTAAAGGAGAATCTGGCACAAAGATGAGGGCGCGGTTTAGCGAAATGCTTAACGATTCGGGAGATCGCAAGCGCGGCAATGATAATGCAAAAGGAACGCTTTATCTGGAAAATCTCCGTAGTGCCCAAGCAACTCTATTTTACACTTTGAAAGGCGAAAAGGCAGGAGAAAAGTACAGGCCATCTATGACATTTTTCGGATTCCGGTACTGTGAAATAACGGCTCCGCAAGATATTATCATTGAGGAAATAATCGCAGAAGTGGTAGGTACGGTAGCAGAAGAAGAATCAAAGCTTACTACCTGCAATAAGTCAGTAAATCAATTATATAGCAATATTATCTGGGGACAACGCGGGAATTTTGTAAGTGTTCCGACTGATTGTCCGCAGCGTGACGAACGACTGGGATGGACAGGCGATACGCAGGTATTTTGCAGGACAGCAGCCTACAATTCTAATGTTAATTCATTCTTCCACAAGTGGATGGGCGATATGAGGGATAGTCAACGTGCAGACGGTGCATATCCTGATGTAGCTCCCGAGCCGTATTTTGGAGCATGGGGAACTGCCGGTTGGGCAGATGCCGGGATCATTGTTCCATGGACTATTTATCAGATGTATGATGACAAGGCAATCATCGAGGAGAATTACGCATCTATGGAGAAATATATGGACTTTTTGGCAAGTCAAAAGGACGATAAATATCTATATAACGGCCCAACGTTGAATTATGGTGACTGGCTGGCATACGAACAAACAGACAGGCGTTATTTGAGTGTTTGCTATTATGCAAACGATGCGCTGCTGATGGCTGAAATGGCAAGTGCGTTAGGCAAAACTCAAGATGTGGATAAGTACAATACTTTATATGACAATATCAAAAAAGAGTTCCAGGGCAGGTATATAGAAGAAGACGGGACTTTGAAACAAAAAACACAAACAGCTTATCTGTTGGCACTGAAATTCGATCTGTTTCCAACCGAACAAGCTCAAAAGGATGCTCTTGATTTTCTGCTCAAAAAGATTGCCGATAATGGTTACAGGTTAAGTACAGGCTTTTTAGGCACCTCTGTACTGAATCAGACTTTAAGCGAATACAATGCCAACGATATGGCATATAACCTCCTGCTTCAACGCAACGACCCGTCATGGTTGTACAGTGTAGATCAGGGAGCGACCACCATTTGGGAGCGTTGGAACTCATATACTTTAGAAAAAGGTTTTGGCGACGCGGGTATGAACTCATTTAACCATTATGCTTACGGAGTGGTAGGAGAGTGGATGTATCGCTATATGGCGGGAATTGACCAGGCCAAAGAATCTGCAGGATTTAAACATATAGTGTTGCGCCCTATTCCTGATACGAGAAAATTCATTCCGGAAAATCAGGAACGGATAACAGAAACTGACGCAACCTTTGTTTCGGCGTATGGAGCTATTAAAAGTAAATGGAATGTAAGTGAGGGAAGTGCCAGATATGAGATAACCGTTCCGGCTAACACTATGGCAACGCTTTATTTACCTCAAGCAACAGAAGGAACATATGTATATGAGAATAAAATAAAAGCCGATTCAGTAGAAGGTGTTTCGTCTATAAAAGACGAGGGAGGCTATTTTGTTTTAGAATTAGGATCGGGTTCTTACCTTTTTGACGTAGAATAAATGTCATGAGAAAAGGAAAAATATGGAAGAAACAACCGTAAAGAAAAGCAATCATGGAGCTAATGTTCGCCGATGGAGAGAATGGCGAAATATCAATCAGGATGTACTTGCTGAACAAGTAGGTGTGTCACAGGCAACCATGTATTTTTCACTCAACTGCTGTCTTTTAATGACTTTTATTAGTTTTAATAAAAAAGTATACCAATGTTCTAACTATTAGATCTGTATACTTAATAATAGTTTCTCTTGTCTTTTTAGGATTTTACCGTTCGGTGGGTGTTATTCGAATGTAGCCAAAACGGTTTGATTACCTACAGATTTTTGTTCCAGCTCTACATTGATTTTTGTTCCTAAGGGAAGAAAAACATCTACGCGCGAACCGAACCTGATGAATCCGTAATCAACTCCCTGTATTGCCTGATCGCCTTTTTTAGGATACAGTACAATACGCCGTGCCACTGCTCCGGCTATCTGACGGAATAATATTTCCTGTCCATCTTTGGTTTTAACGACTACAGTGGAACGTTCATTCAGTGTAGATGATTTCGGATGCCATGCCACCAGATATTTTCCCGGATGGTATTTTACATAGGTAACTTCTCCGCTCACCGGATAACGGTTGACATGTACATTCAACGGCGACATAAAGATAGATACCTGGATCCTTTTATCATGAAAATACTCAGGTTCTTCCACCTCTCCAATCACGACTATTTTCCCATCTGCCGGAGCATAAACCTTCTTTTCATCAGGAACTAACGGGCGGCTGGGATTACGGAAAAACCAGATTACCAGAAAAAAGAATATAAGGGATAGAATAAGTAACGGAGTGGTGATCCATATATTGGAACACAGCCAGCGGACCAATATATTTATACCGGCTAAAAGTAATAAAGTTATAAGGATAATAATGTATCCTTCTGGATGAATTTTCATATGAATCCGATCAATTATAATTTGGCGGACAAAATTACAATAAAATGTATTATTTGTATCATATTTCCAACAATACAATAAAGTTTCTTCATTACAGAGTGACTAATATCCGGCTTTTTCCATTGTTCCTTCAAAAATGAATGTATTTTTGCATGTATCATAAAACCAATCAATCATGAATAAATATATTCTTTTACTGGTGGCTTTTTGCTCATTATTTTCCTGTAAGGACGATGATCCCGTTGATCCGTATATTCCGGTGAATTTGCCGTCTATTCAAAAAATTACTTTTACTGAAGGTCAGGACTCAAGCATTTTTGTTTACGATCAGGATATGCGTTTATTATCAGGTAAATGCAAAAACTTCGGGGGAATGTCCGGAGAGGAGAAATTCACTGTTCATTATTCAGATCAGGGACATTTAGCCGGTGCTAAGTATGAGGTGTTGCAAGGATCCAGGTATAGTGAATTTTCCGTAAATTATTCTCTGAATGATAGAAATATGCTGTCCGGTCTTACGAGAGAGGATTGGACCAAATCACTTTCTTTTTCCTATGACGAACATTACAGGTTGGTACAGTTGACTGTTCATCTTCCGCAAAACGGGATCAATCGCTATACCATTTCCTATGACGACCAGTCGAATGTTTCATCTGTAGAGCTTTATTTAAAGATAGCTGACGTGGAAGGTTATACTAAAACCGAATATGATCAATATGATGGAAGTCCAAATCCTTTCAGCTATCTGGTGAATGTTTTTTATGCTCCGGTATTTTCTTCTAATTACGGCCCTGTCCGTTATGATGCCCTATCTTTGGGGATGCTTTTATCAGCGAATAATCCGGGGAAAATTACCGAATACAGAAAGGAAGGTGAGGCATATGTGCTAACATCATCCACCCTGTTGGAATATACTTATGCGGATGACCGTTATCCGGTTGAAATAACAGGAGATTCATTTTCATTGAAAGTAGGCTATCACCCATAACAAAGGATATCACTTCCGGCAAAGCAAAAGAAGGTTGAAATGACAGATAAAACACCTACCTTTGCGCCTCTTTTGCAGTAAAAATGTTTTGGTGAACAATTGATTACATTTTTGAATAAAATTATTGAACAGTGAAAATTAAAAACGGACAATACGAGATTGGTGGGTTAAGCGTGACAGCATTGGTAGAAAAATATGATTCACCCCTATATATTTATGATACGGCTATAATTAACAGGCAATATAAACGTTTATCCAAAGCCTTTGAAGATACCCGTTTACAAATACATTATGCCTGTAAAGCGCTGAACAATATAAATATCATGCGCCATATCTGTAAATTAGGCGCCGGATTGGATGCTGTTTCCATACAGGAAGTGGAATTGGGTATAAAAGCCGGATTCAATCCGAAAGATATCATGTTTACTCCGAATTGTGTCTCTATTGAAGAATTTGAACAGGCAATCGTAAATGATGTACATATCAATATCGATAACCTGTCCATCCTGGAGCAGATAGGGTCAAAGTATGGTTCGAAAATACCGGTAAGTATTCGTATCAATCCACATATTATGGGAGGAGGCAATATAAAAATTTCTACCGGCCACGTTGATTCCAAGTTTGGTATTTCCATGTACCAGCTTCCGCATATACAAAGGATCATTGATAGTTATAAAATGAAGGTTGACGGATTGCATATGCATACCGGATCGGATATCCTGGATGTCGAAGTTTTTATTAAAGGAGCAGAAATTATGTTTGATGCGGCACAACACTTTCCCGATCTTCAGTTTCTCGACTTTGGTAGCGGATTTAAGGTCCCTTATAAGCCGGATGATTATTCTACGGATATCGAGTTGTTGGGATCAACACTTTCTCAGCGGTTTAATGATTTTTGTAAAGAGTATGGAAGGGACTTGATACTAAAATTTGAACCCGGAAAATTCCTGGTGAGCCAGGCCGGCTTTTTAGCTGCTAAGGTAAATGTGGTAAAACATACAACATCTACGGTGTTTGCAGGGGTGAATACCGGTTTAAACCACCTGATCCGTCCGATGTTTTACGATTCGTACCATCACATTATCAATGTATCCAAACCCAATGGTACTCCACGCATATATACGGTGGTCGGTTATATTTGCGAAACCGATACATTTGGCTGGAACCGTAAGATTGCGGAAATATCGGAAGGAGATATCCTGGTATTTCTGAATGCCGGAGCATATGGTATGACCATGGCATCAAATTATAATGCGCGCTTAAGACCGGCCGAGGTGATGGTGCACGAAGGAAAAGATTACCTTATCCGTAAAGGGGAAACCTTAGACGACCTGCTTCATAACCAAATAATACATGATTTATGATCTCCGGATGGCGATTTTTAGAGCAGATCAATCATTTAAACTCTAAAATGACCGGATGATTGGTCATAGATAATTTTACCGTATTAACATTTTTAAGCTGCGATAGGGGTGCAGTTCCTTCTGTCGGATCGTAAATATTTATTAAAGGATACCTCTTGTCCAGTTTTATTGTGATATCATCCGTTCCTCCGGTAAAACGTTCGCCCCATACCACCAACATAAATGTGCCGTCGCTTTTCTGCAGCAATAATTCATGGACGGTTTCTGGCTGGTCGGGTATGGAAAAATCAACTATACCGGGATTCTTTGATGAGGTATCATCCTCCAGGATTGTTGTTAGATGGTGAAGATATATGGCTGCTTTTTTAGGCGTATTGTCTAACCTGTAAAAAGCATATCCCTCATGATTGGTTTCGTCCGACCGGGTGCGTAACAGATACATTGCCGTATATTTCCACCCGCGTTTGAACTGGGAAAGATACATGTTCATGTATAAGCACCCTTGGACTTCTTCCGTTACCATTTCGTCTGTCGACATTCCTGTTTCGGTAGTGACCCTCGGTAGATTCAGCAACTCATTTTCTGTATAACCGGGAAATTTCCTGAGCCAGGTACTGCCGTAGTTCCCGTATAACCCATCGACAGGACAAAGTATTGACGGATCAGCACTTAACCATGTCTGATTGTCGTGTAATCCCGGCCAGCTCGGATGACAAAAATAATTATGACAGTTGGCAAAATCGGCATATTTTGTGCCGGCAGGCATTAATGTATGGACATTATCCGGAATCGTCAGGAACTGTAATCCCACATTATCTGTCTGGGCCCCGTTTTCGGAAATAGACCATACCGGATAGTTCTTTAACAAGGGATCATTTTTTATAGCATCGTATAGATCCCGTTGCAGTTTCGCTACAGGAAGCCATGATTGGTCTTTTCCTCCAAACACATTGTCATATTTTATACCCCAGTTATTGGGTTCGTTCGGACCTTCTATAGATAGTAATGCTCCTTCTTTTGCCAGTTCTCTTGCACCTGATAATAAACGGGGTATGTCATTTCCGCCACTTAACAACCCATAACCGATCCTGGCACCCGTATGTTTATGTAATCTGATCAGATCGGTTACAGGTATATTTCCTTCATATCCTGTGCGGAGCCAACGTATTCCTGTATAATTGATGTGTTCAATCGTTTTTTCCAATGATTCTCCTCTGACGGAAATACTGGATACCACTCCGATACTGTTGAGGAATTCTTCGGCGCTGTTCGCTTTTACTCCTTTTTCTGTTCTTTTCTGCGCCTGGATGGAATTTACGGTTGCTAAAATTAAAAGATAAATCAGGATTTTTTTCATCAGTATAAAATTGATTTGAGTGATCAGGTGAAATATCTATTTTTTAGATGTCAAATGATTAGTGCGAGTATTTTTTCCTGAACGATTTCATCTCATGAAATGTTCTATGCTTTTGTATAAGGAAATGATATATCTGATAAAATACATAAAAACCCCACAGATTCTGTGAGGTTTTTATGTGTAAACATTGAGAATCTTCTTTTCAATGGTATCGTTTACAGAAACGATTATTACAGATGAAAAAAGAATACTATTTCGTAGCGGCCATAACGCCTTTAAAATAACCGATTGATTCTGCCAGGCCTGCTAACGGATCATTCATATCTTTTTCAAACTCAAGGCTACATGCGCCGGCATATTTTACCTTACGCAACATACGGACAAAAGCAGGTATATCAAGAATCCCACGTCCCATTTCACAGGTACGTCCCTCTTTGCTGGCTGCTGTAACATCTTTGATATGGATGTCAAAGACTCTTTTGCTGTATTTCTTCAGGTCTTCAACCGGATCATAACCGTCACGTGCATCGTGTCCGATATCCAGGCAAATACCTATACGGGGATCAAGATCCTTGACATGATCATATACATTCTTGGCGTTAGGGAATAATTTATTATCCGGACCATGAATGTGTATAGCATAATTGAAATCATATTCTTTTACCTTTTTATCTACATAAGGTAACAATTCGTAGCTGGGAATACCCACAATCAGTTTTACACCCACCCTTTTTGCATACTCAAAGGCTTTATCAACTTCAGATTCTTTATTGGTCATGTAAATAGGACCAACGCCATAACCGGTTACATTACTTTCGGCCAGTTGTGCGTGAAATGCTTTGATTTGCTCATCCGTACTGTTAAAGGGGAGATGAAAATCTTTGATACACAGATAACGGACATCCATGCGCTTCATCATTTTTAGAGATTCATCCAGTTTAAACCGGGCAAAGCTATATCCAGCCATGGATACCTTAAATAAGTCTTCTTTAGAAGGAGCGGCTGTTGTACCTGCCAGCAATTCATTGTTGAACAGCATGGGAGCTGCGCCAACAGCCAACAAACCTGCACCTGCTTTTTTTACAAAATTCCTTCTTGTTGTCATAGATTCATGATTATTTTTGATGTCCAAATTTAGGAAAAATATTGCTGAAAACAATATTTTCGGATGTTTTTAACATCTGGTCATAAAAATCCAGATGTGCCTGTTGGTGTTTTTGTGTACTTTTGTGTGAAATTTGATCATTGATGGCCTTAAACGACAAGTGGTTTCATTTAATCGCGTTATTGACCGTATTTATCTGGGGCATTACTTTTGTTTCCACTAAAATATTGCTGCATGCAGGCCTTTCACCCGAGGATATTTTTTTCTATCGTTTTCTTTTAGCTTATGTGGGTATTTGGTTTTTCGGGAAACAACCATTGTTTTCTGAAAATATAAAAGATGAACTGGTTTTTCTACTTATAGGAATTTCCGGCGGATCCCTGTATTTTTTATCGGAAAATTTTGCTTTAAAAATAACATTAGCATCAAATGTTTCCCTGATCGTGTGTACAGCTCCTATCCTGACAACGATTCTTTCGCGGATTTTCTTGAAAAATGAAAAAATGCACCGTCAGATGATTTGGGGTTCCATTATGGCATTGTTGGGTGTCGCATTGGTGGTGTTTAACGGGAATTTTGTACTGAAAGTTCATCCCCTAGGCGATTTTCTCAGTTTATTGGCAGCCTTTTTATGGGCGGTTTATACGATATTGCTGAAACGGCTCGGCGATCGTTATTCAACATTATTTATTACCCGCAAAGTATTTTTCTATGGTTTATTATCCATAACTCCGGTGTTTATTTTTAAGCCGTTGATGTCGGATATTTCTGTTTTATCCCGGCCTGTTGTATGGGGGAATCTATTGTTTCTGGGATTCGTTGCTTCATTGATATGTTATTTTTTATGGAATATGTCGTTAAAGAGGCTGGGCGCCGTTAGGACGACAAATTACATCTACCTGATACCTTTGGTAACTATGATTGTTTCCTTAATTATCCTTGAAGAAAAGATTACATGGATTGCTTTATCAGGAGCCGCATTTATTTTGGCCGGGGTATCCCTGGCTGGTAAACGGGGCGCTAACTAGAATATTATCGTATTCTGTCATTTGTCACTTGTCACTTGTCATCCGTTGCACGTTCACAGTTTTTCAATCCGCTATGCTTTATTCGCGAAAATTAGGTACATTTGTACCTTAAAAACGTATTTATTGTCAGAAGAAATGCTTAATAAGATCAATCAGATAAAAGAGGAAATCAGTAGTTTTAAAGCAGCAACACAAGCTGAGCTTGAAGAATTCCGGTTAAAATACCTGAGTAAAAAAGGGCAATTGAATACTTTATTCGACGAATTTAAGACCATTGCCAGTGAACAAAAGCGTGAAGTCGGCCAAAAACTGAATGAATTAAAAGTTTTGTTGACAGATACCTTTGAACAGTATAAAACGGTATTGGAAAACCAGTTCTCTTCTGCTGACGAGAGTGATCTGACCCGTCCCGGCGATGATATCCCTATAGGTTCCCGTCATCCCATATCCGTAACACGTAATGAGATCTGTGATATTTTTAACCGTTTGGGGTTTACTATTGCAGAAGGACCGGAGATAGAAGATGACTGGCATGTATTTACAGCCCTGAACTTCCCGCTGGAACATCCGGCACGTGATATGCAGGATACTTTCTTTATCACAAAAGATCCGGATATTTTATTACGGACACATACATCTTCTGTCCAGGTACGCATTATGGAGACGACCAAGCCGCCTATCCGTATGATCATGCCCGGGCGTGTGTTCAGGAATGAAGTGGTTTCATCCCGTTCACATTGTATCTTTCATCAGGTAGAAGGGTTGTATATTGCTGAAAATGTATCTTTTGCCGACCTGAAACAAACATTGATGTATTTTGCCAAGGAAATGTTCGGTGAAAGTACACAAATCCGTCTGCGTCCGTCATTCTTCCCATTTACGGAGCCTTCTGCTGAAATGGATGTATCCTGTACCTGTAATGGAAAGGGTTGTAATTTATGTAAGTATACCGGTTGGCTTGAGATCATGGGATGCGGAATGGTAGACCCCAATGTTCTGGAAAGTTGCGGGATTGATTCTGAAAAATATTCCGGATTTGCTTTTGGTATGGGTATTGAACGTATTGCTCTCCTGAAATTTCAGGTGAAGGATATCCGTATGTATTTCGAAAATGATGTCAGGTTCCTGCATCAGTTTTCTTCAGCTTTGTAGTTAAGTAAAACTAAGATACTTATTTTTCCGTCCATGAAAGTTAAAATTGTTAACAAGTCCAAACATTCTTTACCATCATACAGTACATTACTTTCTGCAGGAATGGATATCCGGGCTAATCTGGATGCTCCGGTTACACTGGCACCCGGGGAACGAATACTGGTTCCTACAGGATTATACATTGCACTCCCTCAAGGATATGAAGCACAGATACGCCCTAGAAGCGGGCTCGCATTGAAAAAGGGTATTACTCTGCTCAATACACCGGGTACCATTGATGCTGATTATCGTGGGGAAATAGGTATTATTGTAGTCAATCTTTCCCGGGAAGATTTTATCATTAATGATGGCGAACGCATGGCACAAATGGTAATTGCCAGGTATGAAACCATCGAATGGACCCCATGTGAGGAATTAGATGAAACAGACCGGGGAGCAGGAGGTTTTGGGCATACAGGACGAAATTGATCTCACTATCTTAATCACGTGTTTATCCTAAAATTAAGAACATTTTCATTCCCATCCGGATGTACCAGGAGTCTATGGATGCTGGGAATAATCAGTTGGCTCATTTTCTCATGCTCTGTCAGCCGGGTTACTGCCCAGAAAAATATCCCGTCAAAGAATCCGGTAGAATTTACAGAAGAAGAAAGGTTGGATTATGAACATGATTTCATTGAGGCAACCAAGCTCAAACTCTTCGGGGATCTGGCAACGGCAGCCAGCCAGTTGACGCGTTGTACGGAAGTAAATCCTTATGATGCGGCAGCATATTTCCAGTTATCAGAGATATATACCATGATCGATGACCGGGTAAATGCTTTAAAAAATGCCCGTTTATCCGTTGCATACGACACCGGGAATGTCTGGTATAAAATGCAACTGGCCAACCTTTATATATTGGCCGAAGATATGGACAGTGCTATCAATGTATTTCGGGATATAACGGATATGGAACCGGATAATGTCGATTTACAATTTAATCTCGCATTGTTGTATTCGGAGGCCGGACATAATAAAAAGGCGCTCAAAGAATTGAAAAAAATCGAAAAATCATACGGATTTACCGAAGATGTGGCTATTGCATATTATCAGGTCTATTCAAAGAAAGAAGATGTAAAAGCAACGGAAAAATTATTGCTGAAAGGTATTGATAAGTATCCTGATGACCTACGTTTTTACGGCTTGCTGGCCGAATTGTACAGCTCTGTCGGAAAAGAAAAGGAAGCACAGGAAAATTATAAGAAGTTACTGGATGTAGACCCTGAAAATGCTTTGGGATATATCTCCATGATTGAATTTTACAAGGACTATGGGAATGATGATAAAGTGATCGAGGAAATGCGCCGGATGTATGGTTTGAAGACCATTGATCCGGATTTAAAGGTGGAGTTATTCCTATCGTTGACAATGATGGATACGGTTTTTGCCAATAAATATTCCCGGGAACTGGATGATATGGTTGAAGGACTTTTTAATAGGTATCCCGATAATTTCAGGGTCCGTATGATCAATGCCGATCGTAATCTGAGAAAGAAGGATTTTCAGGCAGCCAAGGATGACCTGTTGTTTATTACCGATCGTATCCCTACCAATGTCTTTTTATGGGAACAATTGTTGTTCCTGCTTAATTTACTTCAGGACAATGAAATGATGTTTGAAGCATCCGCCAAAGCCCTGAAGTATTTTGAAAACAATTATTTATTCAATTTTTTTCATGGATTATCCGCTTCTATGCTTAAAAAATTCGATGATGCCATCGGTTCTTATAATCAGGCACTGGAAAATCTGAAAAAAGAAAAGGAACCGGATAAAGCCATTGAATTACAGATCTACGTATTATTGGGCGAAGCATATAATGAACAGAAGAACTATGCCAAATCCGATGAAGTATTTGAAAAAGCTTTGATCATGGCTCCCAATAATCCATTGGTGCTGAATAATTACAGTTATTATTTGTCTTTACGTGAAGAGAAACTGGATCTGGCTGAAAAATATATCAAAAAATGTATTGCCCTGGAACCGAACAGCAGTAC
>JAISOY010000043.1 GCA_031275285.1 Bacteroidales bacterium
CTCTCTCTCTCTATCTCTGCAAAGAATATACCAAACAGAGAATTATACTCGTTTAAATAAATATTTTCGTATGATTTTTTCTTTACCATTCTTTAGGGAAAACTGTTATGCTCAACCTGCATTTATAAAATAATAACTTCCATTTATTTGCATGGTCATGATATTATTTATGATTTTTTTCACTTTTTTTATGAAATCCGTGTGCGTGCACAGGAAAAATTTTAATAATAGTGATGAAAAAATTACCACTATAATATTTGCAAACCTATAGCATATTTATTTAAAAATTTATGACTTTTTTCATTTTTTTACAAACCCGTGTACGCACACAGGAAAAATCCTAATAAAGACAATGAAATTAAAGGTGCAATATTAAAGCGATTTATTAAAAAAAAGGTTTAAATACTATCAAAAAAGGTTTAAATACTATTATTTTTATCAAAAAGGATTATCCTATTCAAGTTCCTTATATATAACATTTTATCACATGACAATTCCAAAAACACAGATGATTCATATAATAAAAACAAAAAACCTGGCAAAAATGTTGTCAGGTTTTCTATTTTGAGTGAAAAAAATCAATTCTCTGCCCCAGCCATCAGTAATTGTTCTACAATTTCATTATACCCGGCCTCGGCAGCATAAGCCATAGCGCTTTTCCCATTATTATCGGTAGCATTCACTTCAGCGCCAGCTTCGACCAGCATAGCTGTGAAATCATTATGGCCACGTATAGCAGCCACGATTAACGGTGTCTGGCTGTATGTATTTTTCCCGTTCACTTCTGCTCCTGCCTCAATTAGAGCCTTTCCGACAAAGCGGTTACCTAAACCCGCGGCATAATGAAGTACGGAATCGCCACTCAACAGGTTCAGGCTCACATCGGCGCCGTTTTTCAACAGGGTTTCTATAATGGCCATATTGGAATTGGAGACCGCCATCATCAGTGCAGACATGCCATCATCCGATAAGTCATTGACATTTGAAGTATCCGCTCTAAGCAATGCTGCCACCGTCTCACTCTGGTTGTTATAAACAGCCTGATGCAGGGGGGTATGGCCATGAGCATCTTTAGTGGCGACATTTCCTCCGGAAAGGGCTGTCACCAAATCACGCAGACCGGCTGCGGTAGCATAGTCGAACGCGGAAAAGCCTTCATTATTTTTAACAGAAATATCGGCTCCCTTAGATATCAGGTAAAGAGAAGTCTCGGTCTTGCCGTTACGTACTGCCCAGATCAAGGGTGTATTGCCTCCATTATCAGTAGCATTGATGTCTGCTCCCTTTTCAACAAGCATGGCAATGATATCTTTGTTACCACTCTTAGCCACACAATGCATGGGAGTTTCACTGGCATTATTCATGAGTGAAACATCCGCCCCTCCATCGACCAGCATCTTAGCAATGTCTTTGGATCCTTTCAAACAAACATAATAAAGAGATGTATTGCCCATCGCATCACGTTTGTCGAGGTTGATCCCTCCTTTTTTCAAAAAAGTTTGCACAATTGCTTTATTGCCTGTTTTACAGGCATTCAGGAAAATATTATCCATATTTTTATCTTGTTTTGGTTTTTATTACTTCATTTTCCGCTATCCGGAGAACATGGCGCTTATCTATTATTGTTTGGTTGCAGTTGATATGGCCGGGCATTTCCTTTTTCTCCGGGATAATATAATATTACCTTTATTTTTCTGCAGAGATCAACAACATCATCGGCCTACGAAGCTCTTCTTTCATTTCAGGATATTCAGCCAGCATATCAGGAGCCGGCTGTGGTTCTGCCACCTCTTTTACGGTATAACCGCGTTTAAGTAACGTACCCAGATAGGTAGCCAGTGTCCTGTGGTATTTTACCACCTTTTCTCCCAGAAAAACAGCTTCTCTTTTTCCTTCCAGAAAATAATTATCGACAGGCCAATACGCTTTTTCGCCGGTTTCATCATATATCCACTCCTGAGTTCCATAAGCCGTAAAAACAGGATGTTCTACTGAAAAGATAAAACTTCCGCCAGGTTTCAACCATTGATAGATATTGTCGATCATGGTATGATATGATTTGATATAGTGAAAAGTCAGGGAACTCAATACTATATCAAATTTTTCTGCCGGAAACTCAAGATCTTCTATCGGCTGCCTGATGTATTCAACACCTTTCAGGCAGTTGATTTCTCTTGCCTTTTCAAGCATTTTTTCCGAAATGTCAACTCCAATAACAGATGCGGCTCCTTTTTCCATGGCATACCTGCAATGCCAACCAAATCCGCAACCCAGGTCAAGCATATCTTTTTCCTTAAAAGCAGGTAACATTTTCTCCAGGAGATACCATTCTCCGGCACCTGCAAGCCCTTTTTCCGAACGGATCATTTTTTTATACTGTTCAAAAAAGACAGTATCATCATACTTATTCTCTTTCATCTTTATCGATCAGAACACCTAAAGATAGGTAAAAACATTTACATCGCTGTTACCAGCAATTTGACAAGTGCTTCATTTTCTCTTGTTACAGCAATATCCATCGCTGTTTGTCCTGCATTATTCACGCGGTCGATTTCCTTATAACCGGAACTGAGGATCAACTCAGCAATTTTTTTACCCGACATTTTATTACTATTGGATGCAGCATACATCAACGCCGTATTGCTTCCCCCATCGGTCATGGCAGGATCAGCCCCGTTATCGAGCAGGAGTTCAGCAATGTTGTGTTCCGACTCATCTCCCTTTATGGCAAATATCATCAAGGGTGTTTGTCCGCTCAGATTGGCCTTATTGATATCAGCACCTCCGTCAATCAGTTCTTCGGCAAGGGAACTATTCAATCCCGCAAAGTAATCCATGTTGGCCACATATATAAGGGGTGTATTGCCGTTCTGATCAAGCGGAGCGTTGGGATCGGCTCCGGCATCGAGCAGCATGCGCAAAATAGAACGGATATCTTTCGGGGGTTGGCTGCCGCCCTTGAATCCCCGGCCGAGATTTTGAACCGAATGGGTCAGAAGATATGATAAAGCAGTAACTCCCGTTTCACCTACCGTAAAATTAGGGTTGGCCTTGTGCTTCAACAATAATTTTATGATTTCAGGTCTCGGATATTCACAGGCCCACATTAACGGTGTATGCTTATCCTCCGAGAGTTCGCCGGGATCTGCGCCTTGTTCAAGTAACGCAACAACAGCTTCTAAGTCATTGTTCAATACTGCCTGGTTGAGAGTCATTCCGCCCGTTGCGGCCGCACCCTCGTCCCCGCTGATCAGGGCAGCTATTTCCTTTACATCGCTTTTTTGTGCATAATCCAATGGTGTACGGTTAAAAATGTCTTTATCTTCAGGATCAGGTGAACCTGATTCCAACAATATCTGAATAGTTTTATAAGCATTGTCCCTGAATCCGTTGACGGTTTTACGATGATAAAGTACATCAGTAATCATGTGAAGCAAATTCTTTCCTTCATCACCCACAGCATCCATTTTCACTCCAGCTTCAGCTACAGCCTTCAGGAAAGGATACATACAAGCTTTCCCTGCCACCATATAAGCGATCTCTCCGTCGTCATTTTTCTTTTTAGGGTTTACTCCAGCATCGATTAACGCTTTAACTGTACGATAAATAGCATCCTCCATTTTCTGAAAATTGGTTCCATCATTACCGTAGGGGCTTCTGG
>JAISOY010000044.1 GCA_031275285.1 Bacteroidales bacterium
CCCCGAAGTATTCCATGATCCGTTTTCATTGATGGGTTTGGTATGTTGTATCCCTGTTTCCTCTTCATATGAAGTAAAATTAATGATCTGGTTGCGTGTAAAGGAATAGTCCACGGATGCCGTTAATGAACGCTGTTTCTCCCTATTATTCATATTGAGACGCAACGACATGGAATTAGTAAAAGACGGCAATAGATCAGGATTCCCCGTACGAAGATTCAATGGATTGGTATTATTGGGGGTAGGATCCAGTTGGGTGACACTAGGCTGCGTGGTATTTCCGCGATATGTGAAGCGGAGATTGGTCTGCCGGTTAAAACGATAAGTGAGGTTGAGCAACGGAGAATAATTTACGACTTTCCGTTTAGGTATTCTATTAAGTGTCGAATCGCTTCCGTTGGAAGCGCCTTCTTTAATAAAATTGGTACTTTGGGTATTCGAAGGTATAATATTCACCCCCAGATTATAATAATATTTTTCATGCTGGCCATTCAGGTTGATTCCTATTGTCTGGGTGATAAAAGCATTGGACAAACTCTTGCTGTAGTCATGATTCAAGATGGAATGAACATAATTTATCGAATCATAATCATATGTTTTTTTGATATTCCTGGTATCATTCTTCCGGAAATCATAATATACCTGCAGCGTCATATGCTCCCTGAGAGGTTCTACATAACTGGCCCTGATACTGTATGAATTGGATTTGGAAGAGGTTTCCGATTCCTGGTCTAAATATTTATTCCTGTTTTGTTGTAAAAAAAACAAACTGGTGGAAAGGTTGGAACCGTCGCCCTGATTGTGGTTCAGGTTTCCATTCAGTCTCAGGCTCAATCGCCGGCCTTTTTTAGAGAAAAGACGGGTTACCGTCAGTTCTCCTCCCAACGTCAGCCCGTCTGTCTCTCTCCTTGTACTTCCTTCACTTTGATTGACGAGAGTAGAGTCGGCATTGCCTGCCATCGTAGACTGATTGGTTAGATTGTTCGTTACAGCGTGATTGTAGGAGATACGGGGAGAAAAAACTACTGTGAGTAAACTGTCCGGTTGGTACTCCAGTTTCCCATTGAAGGTCAGATTATGCGTATAATTTTGGTTTCTGGAACTATTTTTACGATAAGATACACTATCTATCAATAAATTTGTCCGGAAACTATGCTGCTTCAATAGATTTTCGTTATAATTATACCGGACATTCCCATTGAATTTCAACTGATCATTTAATTTGTTGGAAGTGTTTATCCCAAAAGAATTGGTTTTAGCAATCCCATTTCCTCCACGCCCAAGATTATTGGCATTGATCACAATGGAGGTCTGATTATCGCCTACAAACCGGTTGACCATTGTCCTTGTATTGTATCGAGGTTCCTCATTGTTCCGGTTATCTACCAATGCTCCCATACCGGCGGAAATATTACCCATCCACCCCTTATTCCGGCTTTCTTTGATTGTCAGGTTAATAATGGTTTCCGTCTCTCCGTCATCCACACCTGTCAGGATGGCCATATCCGATTTCTTTTCTATAACCTGTACCTTCTCGATCACATCTATGGTCAGGTTCTTGGTAGCCATTTTGGGATCATTTCCAAAAAACTCTTTCCCATTCACAAATATCCGTTTTATCTCCTTCCCGGCCGATGTAACGTTACCATCAGGATCGACTTCCATTCCCGGCATACGTTTCAGTAAATCTTCCACCACTGCGCCATCTTCCATCTTAAAAGCAACAGGATTATACTCCAGGGTATCTTCCTTCACGACGACCTCAGGAGCCTGCCCCAGTATGACAGCCTCAGAAAGCATGAAAGACTGCTCTTTCAAGAGTATCTTTCCCAGGTTGATTTCTTTGGGTAATCTGAATAGGCTGTCGGGAACATAAATATACCTGGTATTGTAACCGACGAATGATACAGCAAGAAGATAGTTATTCTGCGGAACAGTTTGAAACACGAATTTTCCGTCCAGGTCGGCAGCAATTCCTTTCACAAGCGAACTATCTTTGAAATTTAGCAGTTGTACGGTAGCTAAAGGTATGGAAGCGCCAATGGTGTCATTTGTGGATACTTCCCACACCACGCCTGTAATATCCTTCTGTACAGGATAGCTACTTTTGATTTGCGCTGTAAGAACAACCGGAAATAAAAGAAAAAAAGAAAAAAAGAATTTCCCTTTCATTGAATTGGCACGATTATCACTCCCGTGATGGCATAAAAAGTTTAATAAAAATACGAAAAATATTTTTCGTACCGAACGATTGGCTCCATTATATATTATAATGCAAAATAAACAAAAATGTTCAATATGGGGTAGCTAAAAGTTTATTTTTCCTTAAATATCCTTTTTTAGCGTTGAATTTCAAAATGGTATTGATTATTAAATAACGATCCTGGTTTTGGTAAAATAAAAAAACTATCTTTGAGCGGATCGCCTGATATGGTTGTCCGCCAAATAATGTATCATTTATTAAAAAAAAATCCTACATGAAAAAAATCATTCTTTCCTTATTTATGTTTGGCTTGTTGTTTTCCGTTGGTGCACAAATCACGGATACCAAAAAGCTATTCAACAAAAAGTACATCAAAGAAATCATGGTTAAGACTGCCGACTGGCAGTTGAAACATCCCAAACATGAACCCCGCGACTGGACCAACGGTGCTTTTTATGCCGGAGTATACGCTGCCTGGGAAACGACTAAATCGAAAGATATTTACAACGCTATGATGGATATGGGTAACAAAGTTAACTGGACCCCATACAGGCGTTGGTATCATGCCGATGACGTTGCCATCTGTCAGACCTATATTGATCTATACCGTAAAGAAAAGCGCCAGGAGATGCTACAACCGACGATTGATACCATAGCAAAATTTATTGCCAATCCTTATCCTGTAAAACGGATTGAAGTGATCAAATGGTGGTGGTGCGATGCATTATTCATGGGACCTCCCGTACTTATTAAATTAGGTGTGACCACCGGTAACGAGGAATATTTCAAGAAAAACGATGAATATTATAAAGAGTGTTATGAGTTGTTATATAACAAAGAAGAAAAGCTCTTTGCCCGGGATTTGAATTATGTGATCAAGAATGACGGTAAAGACCGCTGGGAAGCGAATGGGAAAAAGATATTCTGGTCCCGTGGGAACGGCTGGGTAATGGGTGGCCTGGTCCGCATATTAAAAGAATTACCTGCCGATTATCCGGAACGTCCGTTCTATGAGAACCTATTCAAGGAAATGGCTGGAAAAATTGCATCCGTCCAGCAGGCTGACGGTCTTTGGCGGGCCAGTTTACTGGATCCCGATTCATATCCGGGAGGAGAAGTAAGTGGTTCCGGTTTCTTTTGCTATGCATTGGCCTGGGGTATCAACAATAAATTACTGGATAAAAAAACATACCTGCCGGTAGTGGAAAAAGCCTGGATCGCACTTAATGGCTGTGTCAATGAAGAAGGGCGCGTCGGATGGGTACAACCGATTGGTGCCGACCCAAGAAAGAACTTCAATGCGGACAGTTGGGAAGTCTACGGAACAGGAGCTTTCCTGCTTGCCGGCAGCGAAGTAATTAAATTAAAACGATAACCTGTCGTATTTTTACGAATAAGATATCTAAAGAACAGGATTAATATATTAAAAAGCAGCAGATATTCTGCTGCTTTTTGTATGATCACAGTAAATTACTGGGTGGAAATCCTGTTTTGCTTTCCAACAGTTCATAAAAAAACAATCTTATTAATTTTCCAATGCCTTATGGTCATCCCCAACTAACATATCCAGTGTAGCATTTTTCAACCGGTGAATGGTAAAATCGCGTATTTCCCTAAAAACCATTTTTGTCCGGCATGTTTCTTCATCCCGGCAAAATCCACAGGGCCGGTACGATTTCTCTGACACACAGGACAACAACCCCACCTGCCCTTCAAATAATTGTATGATTTCCAGTAAAGATATCTCGGCCGGATTACGGGATAGGAAATATCCTCCGTTTTTTCCCAGACGACTACCCACTATTCCTTCTTTCCGCAACTCCAGGAAAAGATTTTCCAGATAGCGTTGAGGTATCTGTTCTTTTTTTGCGATCTCGCTGATCTGTACAACACCATCCCTCCCTTCCATGACTAAACGCGTAAGTGCCAGTATAGAATAATTTGTTTTTCGTGAAAGTATCATATCGGTTTTATCAATTCTTGTCAAATGTACACAAAATCTGTGAACAACAAAGATTAGAAAATAAACTCCATTTTATTCAATTGAAAATAAACAACGTATAAATTAAGTGTTATCCTGATGCATGTTTTTTTTTCAACAAAATGTGGTTTTTAGTTTGAAGATATGATATAATTGTATTTCTTTGCAGTTTAAATTTTTATGTTAACCATTATTTATTAATTTAATATTTAATCATATGTCTGATATTGCATCAAGAGTAAAAGCTATAATCGTTGACAAGTTAGGAGTTGATGAAAATGAAGTAACACCTGAAGCTAGTTTCACTAATGACTTGGGCGCAGATTCTCTTGACACAGTTGAACTGATCATGGAGTTCGAAAAGGAATTCAACATCGGAATACCCGACGATCAAGCTGAAAGCATTGCTACAGTAGGTGCAGCAATTAAATACATCGAAGAAAACGTAAAGAAATAAGCAATTTAGTTTTAAGTTAGTTACTTATGCAGTTAAAACGAGCAGTAGTAACCGGTATCGGAGCTCTTACCCCAATTGGCAATAGTGTTTCGGAATATTGGAATGGTCTTGTTAATGGAGTAAGTGGTTCCGATTGGATTACACGTTTTGATGCGTCTAAATTTAAAACCAGATTTGCTTGCGAAGTAAAGAATTTTGATCCTTCAGCATTTTTCGACAGAAAAGAAATAAAAAAGTACGACCTGTATACTCAGTTTGCTATTGTTGCGGCAACTGAAGCCATTGAAAACTCCAAATTGGATCTGGAAAATACAGATCTGGAGAGAGTAGGTGTGATATGGGCATCCGGAATCGGAGGTATTGCAACATTTGCTGAAGAATTGAGAAACTTTTATAGTGGAGATGGCACACCTCGTTTTAATCCGTTCTTTATTCCCAAAATGATTTCGGATATTGCCGCAGGGCAAATATCCATAAAATTTGGGTTGAAAGGACCGAATTATGCGACAGTGTCAGCTTGTGCATCATCGTCAAATTCTATCATAGACGCATTTAATTATATCCGGCTGGGAAAAGCAGATGTATTTGTTGCAGGAGGATCCGAAGCTGCCATCAATGAAACCGGAGTTGGCGGATTCAATGCTATGCAGGCTTTGTCTACCAATAACGATCATTATAAAACGGCATCCCGTCCGTTCGATAAAGACCGGGATGGTTTTGTAATAGGCGAAGGTGGTGGCGGATTGATTATTGAAGAATATGAGCATGCCGTAAAAAGGGGTGCACATATCTATGCGGAAGTTGTTGGCGGTGGAATGTCTGCAGATGCCTACCATTTAACAGCATCACATCCCGAAGGAGACGGAGCATTCAGAGCCATGAGGGCTGCCTTGGAAGACGCCGGTTTAAAACCCGATGCCATTGATTATATCAATGTACATGGGACTTCAACCCCGGTCGGTGACCCTTCCGAAACCAAAGCAATCGTTCGTCTTTTTGGGGAACATGCCTACAAACTCAATATCAGTGCCACAAAGTCAATGACCGGGCACTTGTTGGGTGCTGCCGGAGGTATAGAAGCAATCGCTTCAATTCTAGCTATGAATCATAGCATCATACCTCCAACCATTAACCACTTTACTGACGATCCGGAAATAGACAGCAGGTTGAACCTGACTTTTAATAAAGCACAGGAAAGAAATGTCAACTATGCTTTGAGTAATACTTTCGGATTTGGTGGGCACAATACCTCAGTAATATTAAAAAAAGTGGAACAATAGTCTAATTACAAATATGATAAGTTTATTAAAACTCCTTATGGTAAAAGATAAGGAGTTTTATTCATTTTTGAGAAGACAACTAAATATCAGGCCGGGAAACATTCAGTTATATGAACTCGCCTTTTTACACCGTTCGGCATCTATCACGCTGAATGATGGTACGATTGTCAATAATGAACGACTGGAGTATTTAGGTGATGCTGTTATTGATTCCATCATTGCGGATTATCTTTTCCGTCATTTTCCCAAGGAACGGGAAGGTTTTTTGACCCAGATGCGTTCGAAAATTGTGAACCGTACCCATCTTGATTCAATTGCTGCAAAAATGGGACTGGTGAAAGTACTGATCGCCAATGCAAAAAAAGAAACTATAAAGAAGCGTATTTGCGGCGATGCTTTCGAAGCGCTCATCGGTGCCATGTATCTGGATAAGGGATATCCGAAAACAAAAAAGTACTTTATCGGATATGTCCTTAAATATTATGTCGATCTGGATCATCTGCTACATACCGAAACTGATTTTAAGAGCCGGCTGATAGAATGGGGGCAGAAATATAAATTACAGATCGGTTTTGAAGCAACCGAAGAATATCTGGAAACAAATTCCAGTCCGGGTTTCTCCGTACAGGTCACCATTGGTGGTGTCCCTATTGCCATGGGAAAAGGTCATTCTAAAAAAGAAGCGGAACAGGAAGCTTCCAAAAACACATTGACCTATATTTCCACCTCTACCGAATTTTCTACAGATGCCCTGTCTATGTACCTGGAACGAATCAGCGAACCATAACCAGTCGACTTATGGCCAAAAAAAACATCATGAAATTGGATATACCCCAGGACGTGTTTATGTTCACGCTCATTGGCATATCTTCTCATGAAAACGATTACCGCTTATCCTGGAGCCTGAATAAACAACTGGACCTAAAATTCACACAAGGTGAGGATTTTACGGTTGGCACCGGTGAAAAATTTACCCGCTTTGTCCATGTGGATGAAAAATATAGTTTGACCATCATCTCTAACCGTTGTGATAACGGATTTCTATTGGATAAATATAAAAATTTCGATTTTCTTTTAAAATTTGAAGGGGAACTTCCCGAACAGGAACTTTCCGATTGGTTACACGCTTTAAAAAAAGTCCCTCTTATATCTGCCGTATTTCCCATACAAATAGATAAAAAAATTCTACAAAGGCTGGTTTAAGATTAACTTTTCATTTCTATTTTACTAGCTTTGTGCTCCATCCATATAACAAAAGATGAAGCAAATCTATTTCATACTATGCTTATTTTTCCTGAACCAATGTAATCCTGCTGAATCCGGCAAAAAAGAACAGGATATAGAAATGTTCACTCAGGAACAATCTTCTAAATCAACCCAAATCACAGGAGTTATCCATAACAGGAATACCTATCCGAATACCAAAGAGATAAAAATAAAAATTCCTTATATATCAGGTAAAAACAGGACTTACCAAATTGTTTCACCCATACTTGATGACGGAAGTTTTTATTTTAAGTTCGATTTAGCACAGGCACAGGATATTAGTATGGAAACATACATCAATTTTCTATATTTGATCCCCGGAGATAGCCTGCATATAGAAATCGACTTTAACAATTTAACCGACATACAATTTTCCGGAAATAATTCTGCCAACATTAACCGTGATTTCTACCAATATTTCGATGAAATATTTTACCGGGGATATTCAATAGGAACAGAATGCCTCATAAACTGCTCCATGGAAGAGATCAGGGAAAAACTGGATGAAACAAGAGTGTTATACCTGAGCAAACGTGATTCATTCTTAAGGAATCATCAGGTACAGCCGGAAGTTATCTTCCTGACTAAGGCAATGATAGAACTGGACTATTATACAGAACTTTCCCATATTGTCAAAATGAGGTCGTTCAGACAAATAAATACCACTCCTCCTGATATATTCATGAATGAATTAAACACGCATGCTACCAAATATTTTGGATACGGATTATACTCTAATTCCCATTTCAGATTCATTAATTCAGGATACTTGCAGATAGCGTTTTTAAAAAAATTACCTGAAAGCGCTATAATGCATCTGGCAGAATGGGTATCGGATATGGCATATAATGATACCATAAAGGAGTTCTCGCTTAGCTGTATTGCCAGTGATTTTCTTCAAACAAAAGATTTGAAAAGCTTCGAAGAAGTGTATACCCATATTGAAAATAAATACCTGCATGAACGTTTAATGCATGAATATCAGCAGACATGGCGTTCGATGGAGCATCCGGAGGCGATATCTTCGGGAATTGTAAACGAGCCGTCAGACTTCACCGGGCCATCTTCTTCATCTGAAAATATAATGACCCAAACAATTACTCCCAATTACGGAAAAGTACAGGTAATCAATATCAGTGCAACATGGTGCCCACCATGCCACTCAGAATTATCAAACTATAAGTATCTTATTACAAAATACAATAATCAGGATGTTTCTTTTTCATTTATTTGTGCTGGCGGAAACGAGCAGGAGTGGGGAAAATTATTACAAAAGAATGAACTGACAAAGGAACATCATCATTTCTGTTCCGACACTGAATTCAGATTCCTTGCAAAGACTTTTAGTCCTATTGGATTTCCTTATGGAATATTGGTAAATAAAAAAGGAGTTATCGTAGACCACGGTCTTCATGTAAGATCAGAAAGGATCGAAAAAAAGATTGACCTATTATTGAAACAGGATACCCTGATTGAATAACTCCTAACAAATATCATTTTGTGTTTCTAAAATGATATTTAAAATTGCAATAATGACCGATGGCTACCTTTGGTCCGAATCTTAATTTGATACCCCTATGAAAAAAATGATTTCCTCAGCTATCGTTTTCCTGATCACGATGGTCAATATGTCGGATAATAAAGCATGTACCAATTTTATCATTACCAAAGGCGCTTCTACTGACGGTTCCGTAATGGTTTCTTATTCTGCCGATTCCCATACTCTTTACGGGGAGTTATATCATTATCCGGCAGCAAAGCACAAAGCCGGCACTATGCGGAAAATTGTAGACTGGGACAGCGGGAAACCGCTTGGCGAAATACCCGAAGCCCCGGAAACTTATTCGGTCATTGGAAACATGAATGAACACCAGGTAATCATTGCCGAAACTACTTTCGGAGGACGTCCGGAATTAGAGGATTCAACAGGGATCATTGATTACGGAAGCCTTATTTATCTGGCCCTCCAACGTTCCAGAAGCGCCCGTGAGGCAGTAGAAACCATGATCTCCCTGGTAGAGAAATATGGTTTTTACAGTGGAGGGGAATCTTTCAGTATTGCAGACAAAAATGAAGCATGGATCATGGAAATGGTTGGTAAAGGACCTGGAGGAAAAGGCGCCCTTTGGGTAGCTCTACGCATCCCCGATGGTTATATCTGCTCCCATGCTAACCAGGCACGCATCACGACTTTCCCCAAAAATGATCCTGACAATTGTTTGTATGCAAAAGATGTGATCAGTTTTGCTCGCGAAAAAGGATGGTTTAACGGGAACGACGACGATTTCAGTTTCTCCGACACCTATAATCCGCTTGATTTTGGAGGAGCACGGTTCTGCGAAATACGGGTATGGTCCTTCTACAAGGATTATGATCCTGATATGTATCGTTATTTCGATTATGCCAAAGGCGAAAACTTAAAAAATAGAATGCCGCTCTGGATCAAACCCAATCGTAAATTATCACCGAAAGATGTCATGAACGGCATGCGCGATCATCTGGAAGGTACGGAATTGGATATGCGCAAAGATATTGGCGCCGGTCCTCACGGTCTCCCCTATCGCCTTCGTCCGCTTACCTGGAAAGTTGACGATAAGGAGTATTGCAATGAACGTGTTACGGCAACACAGCAAACAGGTTTTTGGTTTGTCGGTCAGGCTCGCTCCTGGTTACCTGACATAATTGGCGGTATTTTCTGGTTTGGCGTAGACGATGCAGCAACATCAGTATTGACTCCTATGTATAGTAGCATGACCAAAATACCCCACACATTTGCCGTGGGAAACGGTAGTATGCTTGAATATTCTGAAACGGCTGCTTTCTGGATATTCAACCAGGTAGCCAATTTCACCTACCTACGTTACGATGTCATGAGTGAAGATGTTTGCCGTGTCATGCATGAGATAGAAGATGGCTATTTGAAAGATATAACCCGAATAGACCAGGATGCTTTAGCGCTGTATAAAAAAAGCCCCAAGAAGGCACGTGAATATCTTACAGATTATTCCAACAAACAGGCAGAATCAACTTTTCAGCAATGGAAAAAATTAAGCCAGCATATATTGGTAAAATATATTGACGGGAACATAAAAAAGGAAAAAGATGGGAAATTTGTTCCCAATAAATATAATACTACAGTAACATCCCCTACTCAGAGCGGTTATCCGGAATGGTGGCGTAAAAAAATTGTTGAAGATACCGGTGATAAACTGAGGGTACTGGAATAAATTATTCCAGAATATGGAAAATCAATCTATTTGTATTTCTTTCGGCTCGTTTATTCAAAAAGTACCATGAAAGCTTCAGCAGTGATCAATAACTTATCTCTGCTGAGACGTATCCGATATGCTGTAAATACCAGAATAAATTTCACAAAACCAGATTAAATAAGGCATACAAAAAAAAGATATGAAAAATTTTGCCACTACATTTTTATATCCTATCATTGCATGATTTTTGTAAATTAATCAGTCATGAGGGCAGGTCACACATATTCGTTAAAAAAGCAGGCAATGTCACTGGTGATGTTGTTTTTGCTATTGACCTACTCTGTCACAGCACAACTGCTGGCTGATGATTTCAATGAAATTTCCGATAACCATCCGGCAACCGTCTCTTTATTGGATAACCTGATACTGACAAGGTATTGCCAGATCCCTTCTGTAAAAAGTGAATTAGGTAATCACAGGAGTGTCATGGTTTCCCTTTTATGCTTCGGAAGCATATCATTAAATACAAGTAAACCTTTATCTGATCTACTACAATTTTCAACGGAACAACCATCTTTCCGTTTGATTGCTATACCTACCTACTTATTTATTCGTATTCTTCGAATTTGATTTTTCGGAAAATCCGTAAAGTAAAACCAATTCTTTTCTTATCGGGGAACGTATATCGTTTCAGCGGTAAATAATGGATTTCTCATGTTTTGTTAAGGGCCGTCCGGACCCCAAAACGATAGACAATATTTAGCGGATACCCTCATTCCGGCAGTTCAATAAATTTCACCTATAAAATTTATCTTGACTATTCTCATATACAATAGTTTATGCTATAAGTAATGAATATTCAGTCATCATTAAATACTTTATCATATGAAAACGAATAATAATATTGAAAGCAACAGCAATGTAAATGAAAACAATGCTGAACAAGGCAAAAACACCAGTTATCTTAAAGTAATGCTGATTTTCTGTGCAGTAATGGCCATAGTGGTGATAGGCATGAATTATCTTTTAAAAAACGTCTTTTAGGTCTTGTACCTTAGAGAGTCTTTGTCTCGGGAAAAACCTCGCGACATGTGTTTTTCCCGGCAAAGACTTAATTCTGAGACAGTATTTTTTTCAAAGATCGAAGATAAACCATTTTTATAGATCAAAAAAATGAATTTATATATTTTATTAGGAATGGTCGGCCCATGGCAGGTTGTCATCATCATAGTCGCCATACTTCTTTTGTTTGGCGGAAAAAAGATTCCCGAACTAATGAAAGGTCTGGGACAGGGAATGAAGGAATTTAAAAAAGCCACTTCGGATATGAAAGCCGAGATGGATTCGGAAATTAAAGATGTAAAAGAAGTCATTGATCAGGACAAAGAGGAAAAATAGATTTTCATCGATGCATCAGAATATTCTTTGGGAAGGTAAAAAAAACGAATCGTTGGAGTACTGTTTGATCAATACGGTACCTGAAGGCTTCGAGATCAACTCTGTGGTTTTCGGGAAATCTGAAGGTAACGTATTTGAATATGAATACCAGATCAAACTATCGCCCAAGTGGATCACCATGTCTTTCCTGATCAACAACCTTCTTTGTAATGATGAACCGTTTTCAATGATATCAGACGGTAAAGGAAAATGGAGGATCAACGGGGAACAGTTGAATGAATACTCAGGGTGCATGGATATCGATATTTCCCTGAGCCCGTTTACTAACTCTTTGCCGATAAACAGGCTGAAAATAGACAATGCTGCAGATAAGGAAATCAATGCGTTGTATATAGATATCCTGAACCGGAGGATTTCACTGGTACATCAACGATATACCCGGATTGGACACTTCCGGTATTTATATGAAAACCTGAACAATAACTATCAGGCTTATTTGCATGTCGACGATTCCGGAATAATTATCGATTATCCTGAAGAATTCCGGAGAAAGCACCATATCATTTTTAACAAGAAATAAAAATGGCCCACTATTTAAAAAAAGAAGCACTTAAATATCATGCACAGGGAAGACCCGGAAAAATAGAGGTAATTCCCACCAAACCACACAATACTCAATCCGATCTCTCATTAGCTTATTCTCCCGGTGTAGCCGAACCATGCCTGGAAATTGAAAAAAACGCAGAAGATGCATACAAATATACGGCAAAAGGTAATCTTGTCGCTGTAATTTCAAATGGAACAGCCGTCTTAGGACTTGGAAACATCGGTGCTTTAGCAGGAAAACCCGTTATGGAAGGCAAAGGATTACTTTTTAAAATATTTGCCGATATAGACGTTTTTGATATTGAGATCGACACAAGCAATGTAGATAAATTCATTGAAACGGTTAGGTTGATCTCTCCTACTTTTGGAGGTATCAACCTGGAAGATATCAAAGCTCCAGAATGTTTTGAAATTGAAGAACGCCTGAAAAAGGAACTCCAAATACCTGTAATGCATGATGACCAGCATGGAACAGCCATTATTTCATCTGCGGCGTTACTCAATGCACTGGATGTTGCCGGCAAAAAAATTGAAGAAGTAAAAGTAGTGGTCAATGGAGCGGGAGCTTCTGCCATTGCCTGCACCAAACTATACCTTCAGTTAGGCGTAAAACGTGAAAACGTTATTATGTGTGACAGTAAAGGCGTGCTGAACCTTTCACGGTCCGACCTCAATGCAAGCAAAAAAGAATTTGCCACAAACCGGGATCTTCATACGCTGGAAGAGGCATTACGTGATGCAGATGTATTTTTGGGCTTATCGGCAGCTGACATCCTCACACAGGATATGGTTCGTTCAATGTCGGCAAATCCTATTGTCTTTGCTTTAGCTAACCCCAATCCTGAAATTTCTTATGACGCGGCCATCGAATCGCGGACCGATATCATTTTTGCCACAGGAAGAAGCGATTATCCCAATCAGGTCAATAATGTACTGGGATTTCCCTACATATTCAGGGGTGCTTTAGATGTACGGGCTACCTGCATCAATGAAGAAATGAAGATTGCCGCTGTACATGCGTTGGCCTCCATAGCTAAAGAACCTGTCCCCGATACTGTGGCTGCTGCCTACAATAAAAAAAGCATTTCATTTGGCCGCGAATACCTTATTCCCAAACCTATGGACCCGAGGCTTGTTACCAGGATATCCACTGCCGTAGCCAAGGCAGCCATTGATTCAGGTGTAGCCCGCCATATCATTGAAGATTGGGATACCTATGTTTTCCAGTTGGAAGAACGCATGGGCCAAAGCAGTTCTTTAATACGTTCATTACGAAGCAAAGCCCAGGCATCGCCCAAAAGAATCGTATTCGCCGACGGGACCAATATAAAAGTCTTACAGGCAGCACAAAACCTTGTATATACGGGAATCGCCCATCCGATATTAGTAGGTAATAAAGATAAGATCACCCGCTTAATGGCTGAAAACAGTATCAATACGCAGGGAATAAGCGTTGTTGATCCGTGGACTGAATCAGAAAGAAAACGAAGAGAAAATTATGCTCATGTTTTCTTTGAAAAGAGGCAACGCAAAGGGATTTCACTGAACGATGCCATCGAAAGGATGAAACAACGGGAATATTTTTCCCTGATGATGCTGGAAACCGGAGATGCCGATGGTTGCATCCTTCACTATGCAAATAATTATATTGATGCTTTGAGGCCGGCATTACAAATCATTGGTACCAATAATTCACAGGGACATGTTGCAGGAATGCAGATCATCCTGGATAAAAGAGGCCCCATGTTTTTTTCGGATGTATCCGTGAACATGGAACCGACAGAAGATACTCTTGTCCAGACAACTTTACTTACAGCCGATGCTGTAAAGAAATTAAATATAGAACCACAAATTGCCATGTTGTCTTTCTCAAACTTTGGTATCATCACAACGGGTAGTCCTAAGAAAGTATATAATGCGGTAAATATACTCCATCACGAATATCCGGAACTAATGGTAGAAGGAGAAATGCAGGCAGATATTGCATTAGACGGTAAGCAACGGTTTCATAAGTTCCCGTTCAATAAGCTGAAAGATAAAAGAGCCAACACATTCATTTTCCCCTGTTTAAGTGCAGGTAATATCTTAAGCAAATTCCTTAAAAATCTTGGGGAATCGGAATCTATAGGACCGGTTTTATTGGGTCTGTCCAAACCGGTACATGTTATGTCGGAGGAAGCTTCGGTCCGCGATTTGGTCAATATATCCACCATTGCGACACTGGATGCACAAAATATTGAATCTCTTTAAAAAAGCAACATATATACAATAAGATTATGTCACAACAAAGTAAAATTAAGGAACTGATCGAGCTCAGAGCCAAGGCCAAACTGGGCGGTGGCGAGAAACGCATCGAGTCTCAGCACAAGAAGGGCAAACTCACTGCCCGTGAACGTATCGA
>JAISOY010000045.1 GCA_031275285.1 Bacteroidales bacterium
GCAGCCATCGGTTCTTTTTCCCCGATTTGCCGCTCCAGTCATCTGAGAACAGATGATTAACGTCTCTGTTTTTGAGCCATGCATATTCCAGATTTCGGGCAAAGATGTCGATGTACTTCCTTTCTTTATCAATAGTATATAATTCAACAAATCCCCGGAACATGACAGCTGTGAACCATACATTTCCTTTTTTAATCATTCGGAATGATCTTCCATCGTCGGTGGTGAAATTATCTGTGAAATATAAAATGGCAGATTCCGCTATTTGTCTGGCTTCTGAAAGATATTCCTGATCATTGGTCAGGCTATATAACAATACAGCAGATTGTAACATCTGACCACTGTTGTATGCATATTTCCTTTTGTCGACTCTTCCAGTCAATGAAATATTATCATAGTACAAGTGGTCTCCGGTATCCTGCAATTGCTTTTTGGTCCAGTTATACAGCGAGAGCCCCTGGTGAAAAAATGTACTATCCCTGGTCGCTTTGAATAATTTGAATGCCATCACTGATCCCGGGGCATTGGAACAGGTGTTTTTTGAACGCTTTTTCTGCTCACACCAATAAATTCCACCTTCCAGTTCTTCATCAGTTCCGCTAAGGATGAACTGCCAGATTTCTTTTGATTTTTCAAGGTATTCCGTATTTTTTGTATACATATACAGGTCAACAAAGTCAATACCCAGCCATACATTGTCATCATAAAACCTGTCGGACCATCCTGATTCACGTAGATAAGATGCATAACCCGGTGGTTGTCGAGAATCATCATAGTATTTTTCAAGGGCAGGCAATACTCTGTTTTCCAGAATTTCAAGGTACTTTTTGTCGTTTGATGCGTGCAATAAAGCATTTACCGCAGAAAAAGTACCCGAAAACGGCCATAAATATGCAAACTGTTTCACAGACCCGGTATCCTCCGATGCAAGATAAGTAGCGGAATAACTGGCATCAAACGGATAATTTTCACGGAGTAAAGGGGTGTTTTCCACTCCGTAATAAGTGTAGATATGATCCAATGTCTCTTCGGCCATAGGTAAATATTCCGGGTGATCCGTTGAGGTCCCGGAACAGGCAGAAAAGAAAAGAGGAAAGAATAAAAGAAAGTACCTGTATAGGATCATGACAAATTATTCAAGAGACCGATTTTTCCTTCTTTTTCCAGTTTCATGATCAATTCACCAAATAAGGTATTTACCCAGGCAAACCATTTACGTGTGAAATCAGCAGGGTTGTCTTTGTTGAATGATTCATGCATAAAACCGGTATCGGCATCCGTATCACGAAGCATCCGGATACAATCTTTGATTTCAGCATCGTTACTGCTGGTCATGGCTTTCATAATGATACTCATCGGCCAGATCATGTCATAACCGATATGAGGACCTCCAATACCTTCTCCTGCTTTTCCTTTAAAGAAATAAGGATTATCAAGACTCCAAATAAATTTACGGGTGTTCTGGTAAATTTTATCGTTAACTGCAACAGTACCCAGATAAGGCAGGGCCAGTAAACTCGGAACATTGGCATCATCCATAAACAAACGATTGCCAAAGCCATCTACTTCGAAAGCGTAAATTTTTCCATATGTGAGGTGTTCGGTAACGGCATATTTTTCTATGGCTTTTTGTACTTCACCGGCAAGTGTATCGCAGGTTTTTGCAAAATCCTTATCCATAGTTACTTTTGTAGATATCTCGGACATTTGCTTCAGTGAAGTTACTGCAAAAAGATTGGATGGTATAAGAAACCCGTATGTGGTGGCATCATCGGACGGGCGGAAAGATGAAACGATCAGACCGACCGGTTTTACAGGATTACCAAAGCCATTATTGGATAATGTATCTAGTTGTCTTTCTGTTTTCCTTTGGAATACATAGGGACCTACACCATCTTTTCGTTGCTGTTCTTTGAATGTCCGAATGATCAGTCCGGCTGCTTTTTTCCAGTCAGCATCAAATACGGAACTGTCTCCGGTAATTTTCCAGTAATGGTATGCCAATCGTACCGTATAGCAAAGTGAGTCGATCTCCCATTTCCGTTCGTGTAATTCGGGTTTCATCTGGGTTTTGTCGGACAACCATTCGCTGTCCCCGGGTCCGTCGTTGAACGCATTTGCATAGGGGTCGATCAGGATTAATTTAGTTTGCCGGTTGATGACCCCTGCGATCAATTGCTTCAGCGGTTCATCATTTTTACATAGTTGAAGGTAAGGCCATACCTGGGCGCTGGAATCCCTTAACCACATGGCATGGATATCACCCGTATATACAAATGTGTCGGGTTTATTATTGATCATCCTGAAATTGACAGTAGTATCCAACGTATTGGGCAGACAATTTTCGAACATCCATGCCAGTTTCGGATCTTTGATCTGCTTTTTGATCCTTACAATGGTCTCTTCCACGGCTTTGGATGTAAAATGACGTTCGGATAGCGGAGGACGATTTGAAACAAAGTTGTTTGTTATGTTTTTATTTACACCATATTGGCTCATTGAAAAAACGTGATTACCAACCGCCAATGCGGCTAATCCTAATCCTCCCTTTTTGATAAAATTCCTGCGAGTGGTCATAATATTAATATGTTAATTGTTAAAATTTTTTTAATTTTTGAAAATAGATATATTGATGGTGAACAATTTCTCAAAAAGATACTTATAATATAACAAGCACAAATATAGCATCAAATTCCGATTACAGAAGTATGATCCGGATAATAAAAGTGCTGTTGACGCGGATTATACAGTAATCTATCTATATTTTTAGTAATTTTGTAGACTTAAACCTGAATTTAATATATCATAGTTCACATGAAAACTTATTCTGTCGCGGCTTTTGTTTTGTTATCGCTGATAGCTGCTACATTCGGATTTTGCGCCTTTTCACCTCATCATACGGATCAAGCTGCCAAGGATACTATCATACATTATATTACCACTCCTTTTATGCCGGAAAAAATGGAATTTGCCGGTGAACAGGTTCCGCTTCATCATATTGACGTACGGGAAAGTATGGAGCGGGAATTAATTGTGAACATGAATTTTCATTCCAGCACGGTTCAATATCTTAAAAAGATCACCCGTTTTTTTCCTGTCATAGAGCCGATATTGGCGGAAAACGGGATTCCTGACGATTTTAAGTATTTATCACTGATTGAGAGTGATTTCATGAATAAGGTATCTCCTAAGGGAGCAACGGGATTCTGGCAGTTCATGAAAGGGGCTGCCCTTGATTACGGATTGGAGGTCAACAGTGAAGTGGATGAACGTTATCATTTAGAAAAGGCAACCGTAGCTGCTTGTAAATATCTGAACGACGCCTATAAGATTTTTGATAGCTGGACCATGGCAGCGGCTTCCTACAATATGGGAAAAGCCGGATTGAGCAGGCAGGTCAAACGTCAGCAGTCTGATTATTATTATGATCTATTGCTGAATGACGAGACAATGCGGTATGTATACCGCATAATTGCCGTAAAAACCATATTGAATGATCCGTTAAAGTATGGATTTAAGGTGCTGAATAGTGAAAAATACGGGAGTATTCCTTATACGGAAGTTGAAGTGAAAACAAGTATTCCCGATTGGGCTGACTTTGCATTCAAGTACCAGACCAATTATAAGATTTTAAAATTGTTGAATCCCTGGTTGCGGGATAATAAACTGACAAATGCTTCCCGGAAAAAATATATGATAAAAATTCCGGCTGAAGGATTCAGGGGGGATTTGCAGCATCGTATTGATGAAGAGGAAGCAGAATCCATCGAAAAGGAAAGTGAAAAAGTACATAAGAGAGATGTCCAAAATTAAAAAATTATATATTTTCTACAGTCGGGTTTATTTTTGGTATGACTTTTGTTCTTTATGTAATAAAGAAAATATAACGGAGTTTGTACAACGCAAAAGTAAAATCCGTACCGTAGAGACAAAACAAAATCTTTAATTAAAAAACAATTTATTCGTTGAATGTCAATTTTATGTGTACATTTGCACACAATTTTTAACTTAATTATAATTTAATAATTTAATTTTCAGAAAGAAACAATTTATGGATAACAGAAACGATTGGAAGCGTGCATCTGGACCAGGAGCATCTTCGCGTTCGGAAAAGTATGGAAATGAGCGTCGAGGCATCCGAGATGGAAAAAACAGCTCACCAAGAATGTATGAGGGCAACTCTTACAACAAGTCTGATAACTATGGTAATCGTATCCAGGATACAGACTATAATTATGAGAGAGGAGGGAGCAGTGGTTATGATTCGGGGTATATTGATCTGAACAGTGCTGTGGATTCAGTACCTGCAAAGAGGAAACGTAAACGGATTGTAAAAGATAATAACACCAGTAGTGTTCCGGATAAACCTTATCAAAAGGTTGTTTTAAAGAGAAAGGTTGGAAAGAAACCTTTACCGCCGCTCAAGAAAAAGATCAAGCCAGTGGCTCCGTTATATCCTGATGTCGTATTTGATAAGCCGATCAGGTTAAACCGCTTTATCTCCAATACCGGTTTGTGTTCGAGACGGGAAGCCGATGAGTACATCAAGCAGGGACTGATAAAAGTAAACGGAGAGGTCGTTACAGAAATGGGAGTTAAGGTAAATCCTGGCGATGAAGTTTGCTTTAAAGATAAAATACTGAGCAGCCAGCGTAAGATATACCTCTTATTGAATAAACCCAAGGGTTTTGTTACTTCAGTGGATGAACCCCAGGGTAAAAAAATAGTGATGGATCTGGTACGTAGCGCTTGTAAAGAAAGGATATACCCTGTTGGCCGTCTGGATAAGATGACTACCGGTGTATTGTTGTTTACTAATGACGGGGATCTCTCGCTTAAGCTTACCCATCCGTCCAACAGGATGCGTAAAGTTTATCAGGTAACCCTAGATAAACCACTTTCCGGAGAAGATCTGGAAAAACTAGCCAAAGGTATTGAACTGGAAGACGGATTTATCGCTTTTGATTCCGTTGCTTACACAGATCAGGATAACCATACCCAAATAGGGGTTGAGATACATTCCGGAAAAAACAGGATCGTACGACGTATGTTTGAAGCCGTAGGTTATAAGGTAATGAAATTAGACCGTGTATATTTTGCCGGATTAACCAGGAAAGGGTTGAAACGGGGAAAATGGCGTTTCTTAAGCCCTGAAGAAGTGGCTTTCTTAAAAATGATGCCTTCGGGATAATGAATGATTTGAACTAATCAGAATTTAGAAATAATATCTGTCAGGATAATTTCAAATAAGGATGTTACCAACGTAACATCCTTATTTGATTAATAGGGGGCATCTATAGATCGTTGGTATTTTTGATCTGTTCCCACTTATCCCGGATGTTTTCCTCTCCTTTAAAATATTCCACCCGGGCATTTTTATCAAATGTTTCCATTGTCGGAGCAATTAATAATTTATTGGAATCAGGGTATTCACATACATCATGTCCGATATAGGTCCTGATATCCAGAAAAACACAAGCTTCCGTTGTGTGATTGTATAACTGGTGCGCTCCTGTTTCCCCATTTCAAAAAATATCAGGTCACCATTCCCAACTACCTCTAATCCACTGGGAGTTCTTAGAGTTGCCGACCCGGAGATGATCATAAATAACTCTTCTGCATACCGGTGGAAGTGATAGGGGGCAGAATATTGCCCCGGATTTAATTGGCGTACATCAAAATTTAAATTTTGAGATTTTATTCCTTTTTCCTGAATGGAAACATCGGTAAAAATTCTAAAATTATCTATCTTATTTGGGGCTTCCTGAAACTTCCTCTGCCCTGATTTTAAAATTGTTGCCATAATCTTGTTTATTTCGAATTCAATGTTTTCAGTTCTATGGATTATCTTAATGATAATTATCTTCTCATTAACCCTTGATTAACCTGCATCTGTCAACTGATAAGGTCACTCCCTAACGGATTTTAGTAATTCCTTTAAGGGTATTTTTTGGAAAATCATATCCGCCTGGCTTCCTTCATATAAAATTCCTATATGCTGCTCGTCAACAGAAGTGAGGCATGAGTATCCTCTACCTCTACCTTCATCCAGTAACAACCAATGTTCTTCGGGCCATGTTTTTCCATCGTCAAAACTTACCTTAATGGTCATATGGTCACGAGCGTTCTTAGAGTTAGGGTTGGAAAAAACCAATATACTTTTTTCTTTTCCGTTTTCCGTGTAATGGTGCTTATATAAACTTGCCATACAGGTGGGTTCTATTAAAGCATTTCTCGAAGTAGGATGTTCTGTCCAGGTTTTTCCTAAATCCGTAGTAACAGCAATGGTTCTTCCGTTGTGTTCGGACATATCCGACCGGTTACGGTTATCCCGCATATTCAGCATCAGTGAACCGTCGGATAGCTGAACCACAGCGCATTCAGTGGTTCCTTTCGGTGTTTCGGCTGCCTGATTGCTGGTTACCCAGGTGCTACCACCATCTTTGCTCCATGTAATGTTGGAAAATGGCTTTCCGTCTTTGTCACGTCCCTGCGTGGGCATAACCAATGTGCCATCATCCATAGTGATCCCATTGCCGGGAGCAGGAGACCACAACCACCATTCCTTTTTCTTGCACATTTCAGTCAGGTTCACCGGTTCCGACCAGGTTTTTCCATCATCAGAACTTCTGGTAATCAGAAACTGACTGCTTTCCTTTACGCCAAATCCCGGTTGCGATCCTTTTGCACGCCATTGATGGTTCCATTCCTTTGAAGATGCAGTCAGGTTTTTGATCCATTTTCCCTTATCATCCAATACACCATACATCCATGTTCCAGCAATG
>JAISOY010000046.1 GCA_031275285.1 Bacteroidales bacterium
TAAAACCAATCCGGATAAAAGCTGGGATTATGTATTTATGGGTATGATCGGCATGGCAGTATTGAGCATTTTCATTTTTATGTTGATGTGGAAAGCAAAAGCCGACGGATATGGTGAAGAATAATTTTAAGTGATGAGTAATGATTGATTCCAAAACAAAAGACAGGTTATCTAAAATAAAACATGTCGCACTGGACATGGATGGTACTATATATAACGGCAGTACTTTATTTCCCTTTACAGTCGGTTTTCTTGAGAAAATGAAGGAAATAGGTATTGGCTATTCTTTTTTAACCAATAATTCATCTAAGAGCAGGCAGGATTATTTACTACATCTGGAAAAAATGGGTATTCCTGCTTCGATTGATGAAATGTATACATCAGGACAGGCCACCATTGATTATTTACAGTCGCATCATCCGGACATCAAACGATTGTTCATATTAGGAACGCCCAGTTTGATCGGGGAATTTGAGAATGCCGGCTTTGTGTCAGCTAAAGATGACCCTTCGGATGTGCCGGATGCTGTAATTGTCGGATTCGACACATCCCTGGTTTACTCACGGTTATGTCGTGCTGCATGGTGGATTCACCAGGGACTTACCTATATCGCCACCAATCCGGATAAGGTATGTCCCACTAATTTGCCGGTAGTATTGGTAGACTGTTGTTCAATGTATACCTGTCTGGAAAAAGCTACCGGAAGAATGCCGGATGTTGTGATCGGAAAGCCTGCACCAAGAATGCTGGATGGAATTATGTACCGCTACAATTTACAGCCGGAGGAAATCGCCATGGTGGGTGACAGGATTTATACCGACATTATGATGGCAAAAAACACCAATGCTCTGGGTGTTCTGGTATTGACAGGGGAAACGCAGGAAGCTGATGTCGAAAAGAGTGATGTTTACCCGGATATTGTGGCTAAAGATCTGGCTGAATTCGGACAATTATTAATGAACTCGAGGTAGATTTCCAGTTAACCAGGGTATAACGGGAAAACAACATTCAAAACCTACAGATAATGGACAGAAGAGAATTTATACAGACAGGAACCTTAGCTTCCCTGGGTGTAGCGTTGGGCCCTTTTAGTATGGTTTCCTGCACCAATACCGAAACAGGGGTTTTATTCAAATCTTTTATTACGCCTCCGCAAGAGTCGTTAGCTGGTGTCTACTGGTGGTGGTTGAACGGATTGGTGAATAAAGAAGGAATATCCCGGGATTTAAGAGAATTCAAAGAAAAGGGAATCAATGACCTGTTGCTTGTCAACTCAGCCGGTAGTAATATGCCCGTAGGAGTGAAATTCCTTTCGGATGAATGGAAAGAATTATTCCGTTATGCATTGACAGAAGCCAGGAAATATGGCATAGAAATCGGTGTCAACATGTGTTCGGGATGGTGCATGGGCGGGCCATGGATTACACCTGAAATGTCCGGTAGATGGTTCCTTCAGTCTGAATTAATGGTGGAAGGTCCGCTACCTTTTGCCGGGAAATTACCGTTACCGGGAAACAGAAGTGGTTATGACCATGTTTTTAATCCACCCGGATATAAAGAATATATCGATCTTCCTCTGGATGAGTTAGATTACAGGGATACGGCAGTGGTCGCTTTCCGTTTACCTGATGAAAAACATTCGCGCCTGGATGACGAACGGAAAAAACATTTGCCGGCAAAGACCAACAGACGGGATGCCAGTAATCATACTCCGGCAGAAAAAATTATGGCACCAACGCTTGTTCCTTTACAGGTGTTGCCTGATGATCAACCCGTCAATGTGGATGAGGTTGTTGATCTGACCGGTAAAATGGATGCATCAGGTGCTTTAGAGTGGGATGTACCCGAAGGTAGATGGGTAATTGTACGCACAGGACACCGGATGACAGGTTCCCGGTTATCGATAGCTCAACCTGAAGCTGATGGCTTGTCGGTGGCCTGGTTAAACAGCGTGGGTGTTGATAAGCAGTTTGAAATGCTCGGCAAGGTCATTTTAGAGGAAGCGGAAAAAGCGGGTTACCAACTGAAGTTTTTCTGTGATGATAGCTTTGAAGATGGCTTTCCGAACTGGACAGCAGACATCCTTGATCAGTTCAGGTATTACCGGGGATATGATGCGACTCCCTACTTACCTGTATTTTCGGGATATATTGTCGGAAGTGCAGAAATAAGTGACCGCTTTTTACACGATTACAGAAAAACAGTGGCCGATTGTATGGCCGATAAACATTACAAAAGGTTTGCTGAATTATGTCATGAACATGGCCTGCAGGTTCAGAACGAGTCTGCGGGACCCAGCCGTTCAGGTACGATGTGCATGGATACATTAAAGAACCTGGGAAGAAGTGATTTACCCGCAGGTGAATTCTGGCTGGGCATCAAACACGACCAGGAAGGAGGTTTAAAGCTACCTTACGGAGAGAGCCGTTTAGAGAGAAACCAGAATAAGGTAACAAAAATGGTGGCCTCCGCGGCACATATTTATGGCAAAAATCTGGTAACAACAGAATCGTATACTACTTACCGTCATTGGATGGACAGTCCTGCTACCTTGAAGCAATCGACAGACAGAGCGTTTTGCGAAGGGGTTAACCGTATATTGGTGCATACTTCAACAGCCACCCGTCCTGAAGATGGAAAACCCGGATACGAGTATTATGCAGGAACCCATTTTAATCCTAATATAACCTGGTGGGATCAGTCAGGTGGTTTTTTATCTTATATCGGACGCTGCCAGCATTTACTCAGACAGGGGAATTTTGTTGCTGATGTGCTTTATTATAATGGTGACTGGGCTCCGAATATAGTCGAACCGAAGCATGTGGATCCATCTCTTGGAAAAGGATATGATTATGATGTCTGCAACGAAGAGGTATTATTGAACTATATGTCAGTCAAAGATGGACTGATTACACTGCAGAGCGGCATGAAATACCGCGTGCTTGTATTGCCTGACAGCGAAGCTATGCCCGAAAATGTTATGGGAAAAATAGCATCATTTGTTGCAGAAGGGGCTACAGTTATCGGTAAGCCTCCCATTAAAGATCCGGGATTGAAAAATTATCCTGCTTGTGACAATAATGTCAAAGAATTGGCAACCAGGGTATGGGGTAATTGTGATGGTGTTAATCAGATGACCCACCAATATGGAAAAGGACGTGTTTTTTTCGGGAAGGAGATCCGGTCTATCCTTCAGGATGATAATATATATCCTGACTTTGAAACAAACCTGCCTGTTATTGATTTTATTCATCGTTCTGCAAAGGATAACGAGATATACTTTATTGCCAACCTGGATAGGAATCTGCAGAAAGCTGATTGCTTATTCCGGATATCCGGCCGGCAACCTGAAATATGGGATCCTGTAACAGGGAAAAGAAGAATAGTCAGTGAATTTATCCGGAAAGACGGACGTACCTTAATACCGATGAAATTTGAAGGTTTTCAGTCGTTTTTCATTATTTTTCCCCGTAACTCCGATATCAAACGACAAAAGAAATCAAAAGATTTCCCTCAATATGCCACCGTTTCTGTTTTAGATGGTCCCTGGACTGTAAAATTTGACCCCAACTGGGGAGGTCCGGAATCGGTCCGGTTTGAAGAACTATCCGACTGGAGCCGGCATGAAGATGAACGCATCAGGTATTACTCCGGAAAAGCAACGTACAGGAAAAACTTTGATGTTCCGGCAGGAAAACAACATCAACTTTTTCTTGACCTTGGAAAAGTAAAGGATATTGCAGAAATCCGTATCAATGGAAAAAATATGGGTGTGATATGGACCCATCCGTGGAGAGTAGAAATAACGGATGCAGTAAAATCATCAGATAATGTACTGGAAATCGATATTGTCAATTTATGGCCTAACAGATTGATAGGTGATATGCAGCTTCCCGAAGAAAAAAGATATACAAAAACCAATATCAGCCTGAAACCGGGTAGTCCTTTATTGACATCGGGATTATTAGGTCCTGTACGATTGTTAAATATAAGTTAAATATGTTTAACCGGCATAACTCTTTAAAAAAAATATTGTTACTTTGATCGTATTTCGAAGCACTCCTTGTTAAGAAACACGTAATTGATTGATGGGGAGTGTATTTATCAATAAAACAATCATTCAATGAAGAGAGTTTTTTTAGTTATTTCGTTTTTTATTGTTTCGGTTTGTTCTTTCGGACAGAACCGGACAAATGTCAAACCGGTAAAAAACGTGATCGTGATGATACCGGATGGTACGTCTATCGGAGTGGTTTCGGCTGCACGCTGGTTCCAGTTGTATAACCACAATATAGAACGACTGAATCTTGATCCTTATATGTGCGGTACAGTAACTACTTTTTGTTCAAATGCTCCTATTGGAGACTCTGCTCCCACTACATCCTGTTATATGACAGGAGTTCCTCAAAGAGCGGGATTTGTATCCACATACTCACCTGCTGATCCTGAAAACGATCTGCTGTATCCTCTTGATCCGTCTATGGCCTATCAGCCGTTGGCAACAGTTCTTGAAGCTGCACGGCTGGAAAAGAATAAAGCGACCGGATTAGTGGTTACCTGTGAATTTTCCCATGCCACTCCGGCTGATTGCGCTTCACACTATTATCAACGGGGCAAATATAAATATGTGGCTCCTCAGATAGCTTACAACCAATTGGATGTTGTCTTTGGCGGAGGAAATTCACTGATCACAGAAGATATAAAAGACTTTTTCAAATTTAACGGAACTACCTTGATCCAAAATGATGTGGAATCTTTCAGGAATTATGATTCTGACAACAAGGTATGGGCGTTGTTCAATGATATGGGATTCCCTTTCGATCTGGACCGTGATGATTCGAAAATGCCTTCATTGGCAGAAATGACGCAAAAGGCAATCGATCAGTTATCAAAAAATAAAAATGGTTTTTTCCTGATGGTAGAAGGCAGTATTGTCGATGGAGCTGCTCATGCTAATGATGCTATAGCCTGCATTACTGAATTCATCGCCTTTGACAAAGCCGTAGGCGTGGCTATGGATTTCGCAGAAAAAGACGGAAAAACTGCTGTAATCATCCTTTCGGATCATGGTAACAGCGGATTTACACTGGGCCGGCGTGGTTGCGGATCCTCTAAATCAACGCTGACTGAGTTATTCCAGAATGTTTCCCAATACAAAAAAACATCCGGCGCTTTGGAAAGCATACTGAGGAAAACCCCTCCCGACAAGGTGAAACCGGTATTTCACGAATATACCGGAATCAACCTTACTGATGACGAATTCAAAAGTATTGTTGAATCCAAGAACTATCAGGTCGGTGATTATACAGAAGTAAGTAATAGCCGTAATATGCGGTACAGCATTGTCGAAATCATGAACTCAAAGACATGCTTCGGTTTTACATCAGGAAGCCATACCGGTGAAGAAGTTTTTCTGGCCGCATACCATCCTTCGGGTCATGTACCGCTGGGTAGGAATACCAATGTGGAAATCAACCAGTATTTGTGTAAGGTATTGGGATTAAAAACTTCTCTTCCGGAGTTGACGAAAAAGATTTTTTCCAAACATACCGAAGTTTTAGCAGGTTATGATTATGTGATTGAAAATAAGGATGATTTCCCTGTGCTTAAGATGAAAAAAGACGGGAAAGAGCTGAGTATACTTGCATTTAGTTCCCGGGCTTATGTAGATGGAAAGCCTTTTAATATAGGTTCCGTAACTGTATATATGGATAAAACAGACACTTTTTATTTGCCGGCAGATATATTGACCAGGCTTAAATTTAAATAATCAATCATAAATATGAATAACCTTGTAGCCAGAATCATAGTTTTCTTTTTGTTGGTTGGGCCAGGTGCCCTCTATGGGCAATCGACCTACCAGAAACCGGAGTTGAATGATCCGGAATCATGGACGATTGTTTTATTGCCTGATGTACAATCGTATGTGAAAAATGAGAGGAACCAACCGATCCTGGACCTGATGATGTTTTGGATCACCAGCAATATGGAAAAACTGAATATTCAACTGGTATTGGCTACAGGTGACCTGGTTGATAATAACGATAGCGCTTCTCCTGACCTGGTGAAATTTGACCAGCCGGGCATTGCTCAATGGGAAGCCGTATCCCGCTCTTTTGATAAACTAAATGGTAAGCTTCCATACATCACTGCCACAGGAAACCATGATTATTCCTATGCCGGTATGCAAAAGAAAAATTCAGGATTTAAGGATCATTTTCCGGCGAATAAAAATTTCCTGAATCAAAAGATCATGAGGGCGGCATTTCCTAATACAGAAGGTATTCCTACGGCTGAAAACGCCATATTCGAGTTTACTTCCCCGAACGATGAAAAATACCTGGTAGTAAATATAGAATTCGGACCAAGGGACACTGTTGTCCAATGGGCGCATAAAATAGTCAACCAGAAAAAATATAAAGACCACAGGATAATTTTACTCACTCATTCTTATCTGAGTTCAAACAATCAGCGCATTACAAAGTCTAATTATCCGGTAGCCGACAAAAACGAGGGAGAAGCCATCTGGCAGAAGCTGGTACAATCTACTCCTAATATCGAGTTGGTGGTTTGCGGACATATTGCTTCACCTGATGACTTTAAGAAACATACGGGTTTTTGTACTGATAAGAACAATGCAGGTAAAAATGTTCACCAGATGTTGTTCAATGCCCAGGCGTTAGGTGGTGGATGGCACGGTAACGGAGGCGACGGCTGGTTGCGTATCCTGGAATTCCTTCCTGACGGAAAAACGGTCAAAGTAAAAACATTTTCACCTTTGTTTGCCATATCCCCGACAACACAGCAATATGCATGGGAAAAAGCAGCATATAATGAATTTGAATTTAAATTTGATTGAAACCGGATTAGTCATTTAATTATCTGCGTATGATTGATTCGTATTTTCTTCTTTCTGATTCGAAAAACTCATGAATTGCTTTCGCTTTTTCATTTTGTCCCGTTTCTTCGTACAGATCCATGAGAAGTTTCAATGGCTGATACCGACCAGGTAAAATTTCCGATGCCCGGATATACATTTTTTCAGCAGATTTAAAGTCTCTCTTATTCTTGTAATTATTGCCTTTGCAGTAGTATATTACCGGATCACTGCCAAAAAGGAGATACCGGTCGAGCAACTCGTTGCTCGCTTCATATTGCCCCATAGCAGATAAGCAACAGGCATATTCAAAAAGATACTGTGGTTGCCGGTTCAGTTTCGCATATAGGTTGTTATATTTTTCTACTGCCTGTTCCCAATAACCGGTATCGTATGATACCTGTGCTGTCTTCCATTCACGATAAGCCGGATAACGTGAAAGTATCTCTACGGATGCATAGCCGGACAACCCGAGGCAAAGTACGCCGACAACAAGGCCTGACACCTGCCTGACTGGCCGGGCATATGAAGCAGACATTGCGATTAATATAACAAACATAATGGTTAAGGGCAACACACTGAATGGATACGAAAAGAAAGCAAACACCAAAAACGTCGTTAAACTGCCCCTTACGGCTGATTCTTCAGGTTCTCCGGCACTTCTGAAACCCAAAGAAGAAAAAATCATTCCCAGAAATAGCACGAGTCCAGTGATTCCATGTTCTACGGTTATCTGCACGTATTCATTGAAAGCATATTCCGGACCGTTACCGGCAAGTCGCTTTTGCTTTTCGTTCCCTTTACCGGAGATAAAAAAATCCGCCTGTGCATCTTCATACAACACCGGAAAACTTCCCAGCCCGTGACCTGTCAGGGGTTTTTCGCGTACAAGTTCGGCACTCACCCGCCAGTAAAGCATACGTCCGTCGGCGGAAGCTTTTCTTAAAGAATAGAGGGAAAATAGAACACCTGAAAGAACAATCGCCGTAATGGCTAAAAGTGCGGCTTTTTTGAAACGTTGAGTGGCTAATAACCTGTAACAATAGCGATATAAAAACCTGCCGGCAACGGGGATACTTCCCGTAACAGCAGCCAGCCATGCGGCACGGCTCATTGCGGCGGGAAGAATAAGGCCGATGACGAGTAGGCACAGCAAACCTGAAAATTTTTCCGGTTTGCTGCGACCATTCAAAAACAGACATAATGCTATCGGAATGCCGCAGGCCAGAAACCCCGAATATGGTCCGGAATTAAAAAACGAACCGGTAACCAGCCTGTTATGGGATTTTAAAATACCGTACAGTTGCAGCAGGCCCCAAATCGCTTCCACAGTTACAACAAGCAAAACAACGCCCAGCAATGGTCGTATCATGCTTTGATCCCGCAGGCTTATTCTGATAACCATATAGAGCGGAACCAATAATATGAACAACCACAATCGCATTCCGGGACGCATCCCGTTGATGATACAACTTACACCGACCCATAACGCAAAAAGGAATACCAAAATATCCGTAAGGCAAATGTGTAGTGTCATCCGGTTCCGCAACAGATAGTATGCCGAAAAAAGCGAAGCCGCACCCGTAACTGATGCAAAATAAAAGTATTTACCCGTTACCGTCGCATCCCATAAACCGGGACTGACAATAAAAGTTGTAGATAACAGGGACAACCACAAAATAATACGGGTATTCATATTCCTTAAATTCCATGCAAACGTACATATATAATTTCGGATTTAAAATTTCACATTAACTTCGTTGAACTCTGCGGGGTTAAAAATTCACAATATTTTTAATATCAGTAAACTAGAATAATGATTTATGTATAATCTATGTAAAAACATTTTTCCGATTGTATACAAAAAAATCTTTTTTTATGCACAATTGAAAATATGATATATTTTTTTGTAGCTTTGCTTTGTTACATTTAGCTTGTAAACCAATGAGGAAAAAAAATTACACCATTTTCGCAACATTGTTTATTGCATTATCTGCTTTCAATGTAAATATTGCTCTCAATAACAGACAGTACAGTACAAACAGCAGAATATCCATGACCCCTTTGGATCATGAAAAACTGATTATTAAATATACATACGACAATGCGGGTAACAGGATAAAACGGGAATTAGTGCTGGTTCCGGTAATAATGAGGTCTTCTTTAATAGAAGACAATAAGAAAGATGCTGCCGTTGAAGAAACAGATTTAGCAGATGCTTTTCCGGAAATGGAAGTCAAACTTTATCCAAACCCATCCCAGGGAATATTCTGGGTGGAAATTTCAGGCGCTGACATCCCTGCCGGAGCGCAGATAGAGATTTTTTCGAACACCGGCGCCCTGATAAAAAAAATGACCGGAATATCTCCGACCCAAACCATAGACATTTCAAAACAGCCGCGCGGTATTTATTTCATGAGGATCATCTTTAACAAGGACTATATGAATGTATGGAAAATCATTAAAAATTGACCATATGAAGAACATTTACACAATGTATTATTACAACATCGTCCGGGTACTGATGGTTTTCCTTTCTGTATTTCTCCATATGACTGCCAACGGACAGGGTGAACATCATTCAACCAATATCCATGAAAATAATCCCGATGTACCGGCAAAAGAGAATATGGATTCGGTAATGTCAATACGTTACCGGGAGGCACGGGCAAGATATGAGGCAAAAGTGGCTGCTTTAGACAGTCTGCGCAGTAGTAATACGAGCCGGTATGCCGATCCTGCAGACATTGTATCAGATAA